>DAISIS010000088.1:0-15049 GCA_036821925.1 Pirellulaceae bacterium | reverse complement strand
CCATTCGTCATTCTCATCGTCATTCTCATCGTCATTCGTCATTCGTCATTCTCCCCCGTCATTCTCCCCCGTCATTCGTCATTCGTCATTCGTCATTTCCCCCCTCTCTCCTCTGTACCGGTGCGGCGCGCGGCAAGAAACGCTGCGGGGCCATTCCCACCACCGGCCCTTGGCGCGTATCATACGTGCTGCTCGCACCGTGCCGCTGAGCAGCACGTTGCTCAGTCTGCGCCGTCCGACGGTTGGCTCCCGTCGGTGTGCCGGTTTTTCGTTATCCCGTTGTGCCGTTACGGACCGCGACCACGCATGGCCACGACGCCGATGATGCAGCAGTACCAGGACGCCAAGGCGGCCTGTGGCAATGCACTGTTGCTGTTCCGGATGGGTGACTTCTACGAGCTTTTCTTCGACGATGCGAAGACGGCAGCGCGCGAACTGGGGCTGACGCTCACCAGCCGCGACAAGGGCGAGAACCCCATCCCCATGGCCGGGTTTCCTTACCACCAGCTGGACAGCTACCTGGGGAAGATCATCACGGCCGGGTATCGCGCCGCGGTGTGCGAGCAGGTGGAGGATCCGAAGCTGGCTAAGGGTCTGGTCAAGCGGGAGGTGACGCGGGTGGTGTCCCCCGGCACGCTGACCGACGACGCGCTGCTGGATCCGCGGGAGAGCAACTTCCTGGCGGCCGTGGCGCACGGCGTGCCGCGGAGCGGGGCGGCGGCGCACGAGGTCGGGATCGCCTGGGCGGAACTCTCTACAGGCCGGTTCTTCGCCGCGCGTTTTCCGGCGCAGCAGTTGGCTGACGAGCTGATACGGATCGGGCCGAGCGAGTGTTTGCTGGCCGACGACGCGCCGCCGTTGCCTGACCATGTGGCCCGCAGCTGCATGATCACGCGGCGTCCGGCCTGGGCATTTGCGCACGACGCCGCGCAGGAGCAGCTGGCCAGGTTCTTCGAGACGGCGAGTCTGGAGGGTTTCGGGTTCACCGAGCAGGACACGGCGGGGGTGCGGGCGGCCGGGGCGATCCTCGACTACCTGCTGGAGACCCAGCGCACGTCGCTCGATCACTTCGATCGTCTCGTGCCCTACCGGGTGGGCCAGTATCTCGAGATTGACGAGTCCACGCGCCGCAGCCTGGAGATCACGCGCACGATCCGCGACGGCCGCCGCGACGGCTCGCTGCTGGCCGTGATCGATCGGACGGCCACAGCCATGGGTTCACGCCTGTTGTCGGAATGGATCGCCGCGCCACTCACGCAGCGCGAGGCGATCAATCGCCGGCTGGACGCCGTGGAGGAGTTGATGCGGGCCAACGGTGTCCGGAGCACGGTGCGCGACGAACTCAAAGGCACGTACGACATCGAGCGGCTGTTATCCCGCGTCGCCACGGGGCGAGCCAGCCCGCGGGATCTCAGCTGCATCGGGCGTGCGTTGTGGAGCGTGCCGGCAGTCAAGCAGCAGCTGGCGGACGGCACCGCCGAGTTGCTGCAGCAGTTGGAGAGGGAGCTGGATCCTTGTGCGGAGGTGCGCGACCAGATCGCTGCCGCGCTGGTGGACGAATGCCCGCTGACGTCCAAGGATGGCGGGCTGATCCGGACCGGCTACCACGCCGAGCTGGACCGCGTGCGGGAGCTGGCGGCCGGCGGCAAGCAATGGATGGCGCAGTACCAGGCGCGGGAGATCGAACGGACGGGCATCCCCAAACTGAAGGTGGGCTACAACAAGGTCTTCGGCTACTACATCGAAGTCTCCGCCGCACAGCAGCAGCGCGTGCCGGACGACTACATCCGCAAACAGACGCTCAAGAACGCCGAACGCTACATCACCCCGGAGTTGAAGGAGTATGAAGAGCAGGTGTTGTCGGCCGACGAGCAGTCGAAACAGCTGGAGTACGAGCTGTTTGTCGCGTTGCGGGAAGCCGTGCATGCCGCGGCGGGGCGACTCCAGGCGACGGCCGCGGCGCTGGCGCAGCTGGATGTGCTGTGCGGCCTGGCCGACCTGGCGGCGCACCAGCGTTACTGCCGGCCGGTGCTCGTCGACGAGCCGGTCTTGAACGTCGTCGACGGCCGCCACCCGGTGCTGGACATCGTGGAGCCGCAAGGCACCTTCACCCCCAACGATACGACCGCCGATCCCCAGCACGGCCAGATCCTGCTGATCACCGGCCCCAACATGGCGGGCAAGAGCACGTACATCCGGCAGGTCGCGCTGCTGACCCTGCTGGCCCAACTGGGCAGCTTCGTGCCGGCCGCCCAGGCGGTGATCGGGATTGCCGATCGGATTTTCGCCCGGGTCGGAGCCAGCGACGAGCTGGCGCGCGGGCAGAGCACGTTCATGGTGGAGATGACGGAGACGGCGCGCATTCTCAATACCGCCTCGTCGCGGAGCCTCGTGATCCTCGATGAAATCGGCCGCGGCACCAGCACTTACGACGGCCTCTCGCTGGCGTGGGCCATCGTCGAGCATCTGCACGATCATGTCGGCTGCCGCACCTTGTTCGCCACGCATTATCATGAGCTGACCGACCTGGCCGGCACGCTTTCCGGCGTCGTGAACCTCAACGTGTCGGTCCAGGAGTGGGAAGACCAGGTCGTGTTCCTGCACAAGATCGTCCCCGGCGCGGCGGACAAGAGCTACGGCATCCACGTGGCCCGCCTGGCGGGCGTCCCGCGCAGCGTGAACGAACGGGCCAAACAGATTCTGGCGCAGCTGGAAGCCGAACATCTGGACGACCAGGGACGGCCGCGGATCGGCGCCGGGCGCACCCGGCGCCACCGCGGCGATATCCAGCTGACCCTGTTCGCACCGCTGGAGCATCCGCTGCTGGAAACGATCCGGGAAACCGACGTCGATCACCTCACGCCGCTCGATGCGCTCCAGCTGCTGCACCGCTGGCGAAACGAGTTGCGGCGGGAGGACCGGAGCTGACCGGCCTGCGCCGGCACGCAGCTGCCGCGCTGCCCCAGCGCGGCCGCGCACGGCCGGCCCGCTCAGTCACCAGGCGACTGAGCGATCCCCCATTTCTGCCGCCAGGTCGCCCACGTGTTCTTCCACTTCTCGCGCGCCGTGAGGATCTGGAACAGGTTGCTGTACCGATCCGTCCACACGCGGATGGCCGGATCGGGGGGATCGAGCGGCTGCGATCCGTCGACGACCGCAGGGGTCTGGAGGAACTCCTGGTTGCGGGTGACCAGCAGCCATTCGGATGCCGAGTCCCCCACGCCTTCGGCGTCCTCCACGTTTACCCTCACCGCCTGCATCCGGTAGCACTGCGCGATCAGCGCGACGATCGGCTGCAGATCCAGGTGACGGTTGCTCGTGTGGACGGCAATGACGCCGGTCGGTTTGAGGTGGCGGAGGTACACTTCGAACGCTTCGACGGTCAGCAGGTGCGCAGGGATCGCGTCGCCGCTGAACGCGTCCAGCGCGATGACGTCGTAGTCCTGTGACGGCGTTTCCTGTTCCATGGACAGTCGGGCATCGCCCAGTTTCACTTCGACGGTCGCGGGGCAGTCGGCCAGGTAGGTGAAGAACTGCCGGGCAATCGCCTCCACCTCCGGGTTGATTTCGTAGAAGCAGTAGTAATCGCCCTGCTGGCCATAGGCGGCGATGGTGCCTGTTCCCAGCCCGACGGTGGCCACGCGCAGCGGTCCGGACACGGCCAGGTTCACCAGCGCCAACCCCACGCCGCTCGACGGCACGTAGTAGGTTGTCGGCAGCCGCCGCTTGTCCGGCGGCATCAGCTGCACACCGTGCAGAATGCGTCCGTTGTAGAGATTCCGCCGCAGATCCCCGCTCTCCAGACCGCCATATTCCTTGACACTCAACACGCCATAGAAGTTGCGGCGTGCGACGAGCAGGTTCGAGTAATCCATGTACTGCGGGATGGCGATCACGAGCAGCAAGGCGGCCAGGAAGGGGAGCGGCAGCACCACGCTCCAGAGCGTCCACCACTTGCGCCGACGTGCGATGAGATGCAGTTTCCGCACGACCTGCCGTTGCCGCGTCAGCGCGGAGTGCGGATCGCGGCGCCGGAACACTAACAGCGTCAGATCGCAACCGATCGTCAGCGGGAGGCTGGCCAGCGCGTACCACCAGCTGGCCCACCGCCGCTCGCGTCCCCACCACATCTGGAGCAGGATGCAGGCGGCCAGCAGCGCACCGCCGATCAGGCAGATATTCACTTCGATCAGTGCCGTGAAGAGGCGGGGACAGGCCAGGGCGACAAACAGTCCGCCGAGGACGCCGCCGGCGGCAATCAGCAGGTAGAACAGTGTCAGGTGCTGCGACCCCGGCTTGATGCGTACCAGTTCGCCGTGGCACAGCATGCAGATCAGGAACAACGCCGCGAGATAGACGCCGGACTCCAGCGCCAAGTTGTCCATCACGTCGGGCAATTCGGCCGGCAGGCCGAATCGCCGCAACACCGGCTCGAAGTGGTCCGGTACCAGCAGAGCGGCGATCAGAAAGGTCACGGCCAGGGTGAGCACGGAGGTCACGACGCGCCGATACCACCTCTCGGCGTCAAAACAGATGATGTAAGTGAGCAGATAGAGGCTCAACGGAGCAATCCACAGGAAAGGCACGACGGCCACATCCTGGCAGATCTGATTGGTGATCGCCAGGAGACTCATCGTGCTGAAGGCGGGCAGCAACAGCCACAGCAGGAAGTGCCGGGGCGGAGTGGGGCGGGCCGGCATTGCCGATCCGGCCGCTACCCGGTGCGCGGCGGGCAGGTTCCACATGGCCATGATCAGCGCCAGCCCGCCCGTGAGCAGCGCGAAGGCCAGAAAGCCGCAGGACCAGAGCGTGCTCTGGGAACGCAGGTCGAACGCCGGTTCGATCAGGAACGGATAGGACAACAGCGCTGAGAGGGAACCAAGATTCGACAGGGCGTAGAAGCGGTACGGCACACGGCCGTGAAACGCGCGGCTGTACCAGGCCTGCACCAGCGGCGCGGAGGCGGACAGCAGGAAGTAGGGGAGCCCAACATGGACGGTCAGCAGCGCCAGGATCCGCAGTTGCGGCCGCGCACTGTCGGGCGGCTTCCAGGCCGGAGCCGGCAGGATCGGCAGCAACAGCAGGATCACCACGGCGCTGGCCAGCAGCCCCAGATGCACCAGCCCCGCCACGCGCGTGCGCGGCACCCGCTCCAGCGCGTGCGCGTAACTGTAGCCGGCCAGCAGGACCGCCTGAAAGAACAGCATGCACATCGTCCACACCGAGGGACTCCCGCCAAACCAGGGCAGGATCATCTTGCTGACCATCGGCTGCACCTGAAACAGCAGAAAGGCACTCACCAGCACCGTCGCCGCCGACCAGCCAGCCAGACCACGTCGCGTCTCCCCCATGGTGTCCCCTTTTGCAGCTCAGGCAATGTCCGGCCGGATCACGCGGCACCCGATGTCTCCAAGTGCCTGGGCCAGATCGCGGAACATCGCCTCATCCCGATACACGCCGATAATGGCACCGCCCGAACCGGCAAACTTGGCGCTCGCCCCGACTCGGCGCGCCACCTCGATCATCTCCAGATGCGCCCGGGGCAGGCGGCAGATCGAACAGCGCAGGTCGAAGTTCCGGTCGATCAGCGCCGCCAGCCGGTCGGTCTGCCGCTGCACCAGCGCTTCCCGGGCCTGCTGGGCCAGACCGGCAAACTCCTGCATCGCCTCGACCACCGCCGGTTCGCCGGCGTCGTACCGCGCGCGCAGGTCGTTGTGGAACACTTCGGTCGGCTCCCCCGCCTCCTCGCTGTAGGCGACATACAGCGGGGGCAGCAGCGTGGGATCCAGCGGTTCGTAGCGCCCGCACCAGAGTCCATGCTTTTCGACCATGGCCGCGCGAGAGAAGTCCATGAACACCAGCCCGCCATACACCTGCACGACGCGATCCTGCAGGCCCGCTGCGATCCCCAGCTCGTCCCGCTCCACGCTCAGTACGAACGACGGCTGCACGTCGAGCGGGATCGCCACCTGATAGAACTCCATCAGCGCGCGGGTGGTCGCCACGATGATCGCGCTCGACCCGGCCAGCCCCACCTGGCGCGGGATGTTGGTGGCATAGCGAATCGAGAAGTTGCGGTCGTGCAGCACGTGCCGCCCGCGGCAGTACTCGACAAACTTCTTGATGGTCGCCTTGACCAGGCGGATCCCGCCGTAGTAGCCGTGGAGGTCCACGTCGCGCACCAGCTCCCGGACCGACGGGAACCGGACGCGGTCCTCCTGCGTCAGCACGATCTCGACATCTTCCCATTCATAGAGCACGACCTCGGCCCAGAAATTCCGGACGATCACCGAGAGGGTCTTCCCGTGGTATCCATCCGAAGGATTCCCCATCAGGCCCGCTCGGGCGTAGGCACGTCGACGCAGCAGTTCCATCAGCGCTCCTCGCGTTCGAGCAGTTCGCGCACGAATTGGCGCAATGCCGGGCCGTATTGGACGTCGCTCAAGGCAAACTCGGCAAACGTCCGGAAGTAGCTGTCGAAGTTCCCGATGTCGAAACGCCGCTCCTCGCCGGTCAGCGTGACCCCCAACCCCTTGTGCCCCTGTTTGAGCAGCAGCCGGATGGCGTCCGTCAACTGGATCTCCCCCCCCTTGCCCGGCGGTGTCTTCTCGAGCGCATCGAAGATGGCCGGACTGAAGACGTAGCGTGCCGCGACCGCCAGATCGCTGGGGGCCTCGTCCACCGCCGGCTTCTCGATCACGTCCTCCAGTTCGAACACGGCCGCACCGCCGCGGCGCGGCTTGGCAATCCCGTAATGCACCACTTCCGCACGCGGCACCCGCTCGAACGCCACGACCACGTCGGCATTGGTGGCGTCAAACCGCTCGATCATGCGGGCCACGATGTCCGACTGGGCGTGCAGCCCGATGATGGAGTCGCCCAGGGCGACCACGAACGGCTGATTGCCGACCAGCGACCGGGCGCAGAGCACGGCGTGGCCGAGCCCCAGCTGCCGGCGCTGACGCGTGTAGAAGTACTCCATCTCATGCCGCTCGAACTCGAGGTCCAACAGTTGTTCTTCGCGGCCGGTCTCGCGCAGATACGACGTCAGCTGTTCGTCGATATCGAAATGCTGCTCGATCGACGTCTTGCCGCGCGACGTGACGAACAGGATGCGGCGGATGCCGGACAACCCCAGCTCTTCCACGACGTACTGCACGACGGGCTTGCGCCCCACCGACAGCATCTCCTTCGGTTGACTCTTGGTGGCGGGCAAAAGGCGGGTACCGTGTCCGGCCACCGGAACGATCGCAATATCAATGGTCATCGGCAGGTTCACCTGTTGGTCGCATTACGTTGTTTCTCCGCGATCGCGTCCCGCAGCTGCCGGTAGCGCGGCTCGTCGGAGCGCAGCCCGACCAGCCGGTCGGCGGCTTCGAGCGCCTCATCGTAACGCTCGTACTTGTCCAGGAACATCACGAGAAAATACAGAATGTCGTCGTTCGCCGGTGCCAGCCGGCAGGCGGCGCGCAGGGCCACCTCCGCCCGCTGCGGCTCGCCATTGAGGTACAGCGACAGACCGTACCGGTACTGCACAGACGGGCTGTCCGGCAGCAGGCGGGCGTCGCGCGCGAGCAGTTCCAGCTCCTCGCGGCGCAGCAGCTTGACTTCGGCGCGCAGCTCAGCGTCCCGCGCGTCCGGCTGGCCGCCGGGCGACCGTGTGCCGCGCCGGTCACTGATCCGCTCGAGCAACTCCGCCAGGTTCGAGCGGGGCCCGGTCATATTCGGCTCGACCCGGATGGCCGTGCGATAGGCGGCCAGCGCATCGGTTTCGCGCCCCAGCGCCTCGTACAGGATACCCAGTTCCACGTGCGCGCCACTGCGGTCGTTCGCCTCCAGTACGCCGGCGATGTAGGCGTCGATGGCCCGGTCCACTTTCTCCCGCTGGCTGCCGTTGAGCAGTTCCGCGGTGAGCTGCAGCGGGAGCCGGGCGAGCACCCGCCCGGCTTCCGCGCGCACGCTGCGCAGCGGGTCGTCCAGCAGCGGCACCAGCTGGCGGACGATCGGCGCCACGTGGTCGCGGATCGCCTGGGACTCCTGGCGCCCGAGCAACTGGCCCGCCGCCACCACCGGAATCTGCTCGTAGAAACGTGCGACGGCCGCCCGGCGGACCTGGGGGTCCGGATCGGCCAGCGCCGCCAGCTCCGGCTGCAGGCTGCCGAGACGGGGCAGTTGTGCGCGCTGTTGGATCGCCGTAGCGCGCGCGATCCCGGGCTGCCGGCGGTCGGCAGACAGGACGGCCAGGGCCTGCTCCGCACCGGCCGCGCCGCGCCGGCCGGCCGCCAGCGCCGGCGCGAAACTCTCGCCCCACGCGTCCTTCCGGTACCACTGCTGCATCGACTCCAGCATCCACCGGTCAATCCGCGCCAGTTCCCCCCGGATCTCCTCGTCCCCTGCCCGCGCCGCGTCGAGCCAGTCGCGGTACTGCCGCAACCCGGCACGTTTGTCGTCCGAAATCCGCGCGTCGCTCAGATGGCAGCGGGTACAGGCATTGGGTGTTCCCAACGCCACGCTCAGGTCGGGGCGCGGGATCCGGATGCTGTGATCCCGCCGCGCGTCCACCTCCATGTAGGTCGTCTCCGGCATATGGCATTCGGCGCAGGACGCGCCGGTGGAATCGGACTTGTGGAAATGATGCTTCGGCGTGTCATACTGCGCCGCCGGGTGCTGGTGGCAGGCCGTGCACACCCGGTTTCCCTCCTGTTTGAGCCGCAGCGAGTGCGGATTGTGGCAGTCGGAGCAGCGAATGTCCTGGTGGTACATCTTGCTCTGGATGAACGACCCGAACACGTAGTCCTCGTCCATAATCTGCCCGTCCGCGTAGTACGTCGCCTCCTCGAGCAGCTCATTGTCAAAGTAATCGTAGTACTGGTCACCGGGGCGGAAATCGGGGTACACGACGCGCCGCCGCGAGTGGCAGGGGGCGCAGGAGTGGATTTCCGGACGCGTGTCGGCACCTTTGAGTCGTGCCAGTCCGTACCCGCGTTTGCGGTCCCAGAACAGACCCGCCTCTGTGGCCAGCTGCACGTGCACGCTGGCCGGGCCGTGGCAGGCCTCGCAGCTCACGTCCATCGCCGAGTACGTCGTGTGGTACACCCGCGACTCGACGTCATAGTTCTTCTGCAGGTTCGTCGAGTGGCAGTAGGCACACATGTTGTTCCAGCACTGGGAGATGCCCGTCCAGTGCATCGGGTCGTCAGGACCGAGACGCTCCCGGGCGTCCGGCGGCGGACAATCAAACCACTGCCGCTTCTCGGTGTCCCACGAAATGCGGAGCACCTGCAGCCGGGCAGTCTCGGTGTCCGGCATGTCCGCCGGCCGATCGAATTCGACCATGTACTGCTGCAGCGGCCGGACGCCGAACGTGTACTTGACCTCGAAATCCCCCATCTGCCCGTCCGGGCCCTCGGTGTGAATCATGAACTTCCGCCCGTCGCGATACATGTGCGACGTCAACCCGTGATGCGTGAACTGCACGTCGTTGAAGTCACCCAGTACGGACTCGTCCGTGGCCAGCTCCATCGCCCGATCGTGGTCTGATCCGGTCCACTCCTCCACCTCCGCCGCGTGGCATTCGACACAGGTGTGGAGCCCGACGTACGCCGGCTGCACGCTGTCCGGCAGACAGGTCCACCAGTCCACGGCCAGGCAGGCGGCGATCAGCAGCGCGGGGACGAGCGGCAGCCACAGCCAGCGGCGGCGACGCGACGAGGAGCGCGCAGCCGGGACCGCCGCGTCCGGCGCACGCGCGTCTCGGCCTGCTCGACGACCCATCAAGGCCTCCTCCCTCCCGCGGATCCTGCCACCACTGAAGCGTTGATTATCGACACCGGCACGCGTCCGAGCAACTGGCAGGCAGACGTCAGGGTGGCGTTGCCGCCTGCCGGTGATCGCCCGGACGCCCATGCCAGGCCGGTCTGCCGCGTGCACTTGTCCCGCCTCCACTTCGGCCCGCGCACGGGCGCGAGAGGGGGCACGGAGCACGTCTCTTGAGCCGGATACGGCGGCCACGTAATATGACGGCCAGATCTGTTGGTCCCGGTGCCGGAGTCCCGGTGCCGGAGTCCCGGCGCCACCTGAGCGCCGTGGCGCGTCAGGTGTACCGGCACACTGCCGGTCACGATCCGAAGCCTCCGGCGTGGGCAGACCCATGACAAGCATTCCTGCATTGCCGATCCGTCCCATGGGCGCCGTCCACGCCACAGTGCGTCCGCCCGGTTCTAAGAGCATCACGAACCGGGCGCTGATCTGCGCTGCGCTGGCCGCGGGACGCTCGATCCTCCACGGAACACTCGACAGCGAAGACACCCGCGTGATGTTCGACGCGCTGGCCGCGCTGGGTATCGCACTGGCCTGGAGTGGCGACCGGCGCCAGATCCGAGTGGAAGGATGCGGGGGAGTCTGGCCCTGCCGAGAAGCCGACCTGTACGTGGCCAACAGCGGCACCACGATGCGGTTCCTGGCCCCCCTGCTTGCCACCGGCACCGGCCGCTACCGGCTCGACGGCACACCCCGCATGCGGGCTCGCCCGATCGGCGATCTGGTCAGCACGCTGCAGCAGTTGGGAGTTGCCATCGAGAGCGAGACACACAACGACTGCCCCCCCGTCGCCATCGCCGCGCAGAGACTGCCTGGCGGGACCGCCACCGTCCGCGGCGACGTGTCCAGTCAGTTCCTCAGCGGCCTGCTGCTGGCCGCCCCCTATGCGCAGTGCCGCGTAGAACTGCTGCTCGACGGACCGCTGGTGTCCCAACCCTATGTATTGATGACGCTGCGGGTCATGCAGGCCTTCGGGGTCGAGGTGCAAAACGACCGGATGCAGCGGTTCGTCGTGGATGCGCCCGCCCGCTATCGGGGATGCGAGTACCCGATCGAGCCGGATGCGTCCGCCGCCAGCTACTTCTGGGCGGCCGCCGCCATCACGGGCGGGCAGATCACCGTGACCGGATTGGGCCCCCAGGCCCTGCAGGGGGACGTGGCGTTCTGCGACTGCCTGGAAGACATGGGCTGCCACGTGCGCCGCGACGCCGAGCAGATCACCGTGACGGGCGGACCGCTGCAGGGAATCCAGGTCGACATGAACCACATCAGTGACACCGTCCAGACGCTCGCCGCCGTCGCGCTGTTCGCCAGCGGGCCGACGACGATCACCGGCGTGGCGCACATCCGCCACAAAGAAACGGATCGGATCGGCGACCTGGCCCGCGAACTCCGCAAGCTGGGCGCTGCCGTAGAGGAATCGCCGGACGGACTGCGGATTACACCGGGGCCGCTGCGCGGAGCGCGCATCAGCACCTACCAGGACCACCGCATGGCGATGAGTCTGGCGCTGGTCGGCCTGCGCGTCCCGGGCGTGCTGATCGACAACCCCGGCTGCACGGACAAAACCTATCCCGACTTCTTCACTGACCTGGAATCGCTGCGGAGCTGAGTCATTTCGGGTGGTCGCGCGACTCGTCAAACGACTCCAACAGCTGATTGGCCCGGTCGAGCAGCGACAGAGGCTGGTTCGCCGGTTCCGCCGACGTCGATGGATCGTGAGCCACGAACTGGGCCTCGCAGTGTTTGCACTGCACCATCCGACCCAGATGTTCCACCCGAATCTGCAGACGCCGACCACAGGTGGGACATCCGCGTATGAAAAACGTGGCCCTCGACATGCCGTGGTCTCCTACCCTACCGTGTGCCACTCAAGAAAAGCTCAATGAGTTACTAGTGTATTCGAAGATCAATCCGTTTTCAAGAATCCGCACATTCCGGCAAATTGGGCAAACCGGCACATCCGGCACAACCGGGCAGAACATGCACGGCAGCCAACGTGTCGTGCCGATACTAGAGTTGGAAGGACGAGTTGTGTGTTTGCTGCCATCCGAAGAGCCCCGTCATGAATACCGGACTATGCCGCATCGATCGCGTTTGGATCACGTTGACAGCCGCCGCACTGCTCGTTGTCGGCCTGGCGGCTGACCAGCCCGCGACAGCGCCACCGCCGGCCGGCAGCGCCAGCCTGCCGCCGCAGGACGTCGCGCGGATTGTGGCAGACTACTTCAGTCGGCAGGCGGGTCACCAGGCGGGTGACATCATCGCCCAATCGGACGTGACGGCCATCCTGCGGGAACTCGCCGCCGCCGGCTGGCAGCCCCCGGACCGCGAGCAACTGCTGGCGGACACGCTGCCCGACGACAACACGCTGGTCTCCGCATTACGTTCCCGGCCGGGACGCCGGTTCATGCACCAGGTGAACGCGTACGATTCGATCTACGATCGCCTGGATCGGGTGTCACGGGTGTCGGGCGGCCAGCGCATGATCAAGGCGATCGTGCGTCTCCCCGACGGCGAGAAATACGCGCTGCCCAAGCGTCAGACGCCCCACGGCGTGCCAGACTTCCTCGACCTGCTGCCCAAGAACGCGTCGGGCAAAGTGCGGTCGATCAAGGACTACCACAAACCCACCGGACGCATTTACACGCAGGCCGATCTCCTGGCCCGCCTGATCCGCAGCCAGCAGGCGGCCACGCCGCCCGCTACCGCGCCGTAGGAGCAGCGTTACCGGTCAGCCGCTCGCGCGCGCCCGCTGGCCGTCCGGCCTGACTACCTGGTCCGCGTGATCGATTCGATCACGATCGGCGTGACCGGCGATTTCTCAAAGTCTCCGCGATCCTGCACGGCCACGCTGGCAATCTTGTCGACCGTGTCCATGCCTTCGATCACCTCCCCAAACACGCAATATCCGCTGCCCGTCTCGTCATCCGATGGGCGATAATCGAGCGACGGGTTGTCGACCAGATTGATGAAGAACTGCGCCGTGGCGCTGTGCGCAAAGTCAGGATGGCGGACCATGGCCACAGTGCCCCGCTTGTTGGACAGACCATTATTCGCCTCACACGGTATGGGCGTGCTGGTCGGCTTCTCGACCAGTTCGGCCGTGTAGCCACCGCCCGCAATCAGGTAGTCCTGCTCCACGAAGTGGAACACGGTCTGGTCGTAGTAGCCGTTGGCCACATAGTTGTACAAGAAGTTGTCCACGGTCCGGGGGGATTTCTCGGCGTTCAGACGCACCCGCAGGTCGCCCTGCGACGTCTTGATCACGACTTCCGGATAGTAGTCCTCCATGGCACGCGCCGGCGATTGGAACTCGCGATTGTCGGGAGTCAGCGCATACGGTTCAACGTCGGCCTTGCCCAAGGCCCGCAGCGCGTCGGAGTTGCTGGTCGGGGTGGCCGGAATGCTGGCCGTCGGCAGTTCGCCCTGGTCAGCTCCGCATCCCAGGATCCAAGGACCGACAGCCATCCAGAGCAGCAACCTGAAGTGAAGGGATTGCACAGCGATCCGCATGCCCGTGTCTCCATACTTAGCTTCTTTTCACCATTCGCCCGAGCAGTTCCAGCCCATCCGTATCAGCTCGACCCCGGAGGCAGCAGCGGCTCCCAGGCGCGATCCTGCATGGCGGCCGCGTATCATCGGCATTTCAGTCGATTGATGCAACCCCGGGTTTCTCAACGGCAAAAACGCAAAAACGCCCACACGGTATAGCAGAAGGTGGCACAGCGGGGCGAGGAGCCGCGCGGGGCGCGACGTCGCCATGCCGCCCGACGTCCGACAATGGCCGGCCCGAGCCCGCTCCCAACCGCCCCGACACAGCCGGCAGCCCCGGCACTGTGGTCTAGGGCTCCGTCCGGCCCATACGGCCGTCATCGACCGATTCGCCGCTGGCCGGCGCAACCAGCGAGAAGTCGGGCAGCGATTCCAGGTCCGCCTCCCGCGCGGTGGCATGGGCATCGGTCCAGCCGCAGGCGTGCGCCAGATCGGCACGCAGGTCGTGCCGGCCCGGTTCATCCTCGAGTCCCTTGCGAATCAGCGCGGGACCGGACGGAGCGGCGGCCACAATCCGCTCGGGCGCGACGATGCCCTCAGCCAGCAGGAAACGGGCGTACTCCCCAAAAGAGGCAAAGCAGGTGCTGTCCAGGCATGCCAGCATCTCGCTCATCGCGCCTGCCCGGTCAATTACGGCGTTCAGCGCCGAGGTGACCGACAGCATTTCGTAGACGGCCACACGGCCCTGCTCACCCCCGAGCGGGAATTCCGGCGTGAAGGCGCCGCGCAACAGAGTGTTGGGCATCTGGTCATTCCAGATACCCAGTTCGATGAGTCGTTGGACGGTTGGATCGTGGAGCGGAACCGGTTCCGTGCAGCCGGCCACCAGTCGGGGCACTAACTGCTGCGTGATCACACCTTTGAGCCCGGCTGCGATGAGGTACGGTTCCACGCGCAGGTCCCGCATCCGGATCACAGCCTCCATGGCTGTATAGGTGTGGAGCGAAGACAGCACCAGGTGTCCGGTTGTCGCGGCC
This sequence comes from Pirellulaceae bacterium, assembly GCA_036821925.1. Lineage (GTDB taxonomy): Bacteria > Planctomycetota > Planctomycetia > Pirellulales > Pirellulaceae > JAAYDI01. The sequence continues at coordinate 698 of DAISIS010000088.1, read as the reverse complement.
TCCGCCGCCATGGCCGCCGACTCGCGATCGCGGATCTCCCCCACCAGAATCACATCCGGATCCTGCCGCAAGACGGACTTGAGTATGGTCGGGAAATCCATCCCCGACTCGGGATGCACCTGGATCTGCGTCGCAAATGGCAGGTCGTACTCCACCGGATCTTCAATTGTGACGACACTGATCCCGCTGTCGCGCGCCACAATGCTGTTGAGCGCCGCGTAAAGGGTTGTCGTCTTGCCGGCACCGGAGGGGCCGGTAACCAGGATCAGTCCGCTGGGATTGCTGAACAGATCGTGGGCCAGCCGCTGCAGGGGCGGATAGAGGATCAGGTTGGACAGCTCACCCATCTGCCGGCTGGGCGCCACCACCCGCAGCACGATCTTCTCGCCGCCATGGCACGGCGACACGGTCACACGGAATTCCACGCGGCGGTCGTCGACGTACAGCACGAACCGCCCGTCCTGCGGCCGGCGAATGCGCGTGGTGTCCAACTCGGCCAGCACTTTGATGCGCGACGCCAGCTGCCGATACGTCGCCGCATGGATCATCTCACCAAATGCGTACATGCGGCCGTCGACCCGCAGCCGCGCGCGGACCTCACTCCCGTACGGCTCGAAATGCACATCGCTGGCAGCGCTGCGAATGGTGGCTGTCAGGATGTCCGAGAGCAGATCCTCTTCGTGGGTGCCGCCGAGCGG
>DAISIS010000087.1:0-15077 GCA_036821925.1 Pirellulaceae bacterium | reverse complement strand
CGACGTGCTCATTACCGTGACCGCCATCGCCGTGAGCGCCTACCTGACAGGTTTTCTGGGATTCCTGCTGGTGGACGATTTCAAGATCAACCTGACCTTGGTGGCCGCCTTGCTGACCATCATCGGTTACTCGATCAACGACACGATCGTGATTTTCGACCGCGTCCGCGAAGTGCGCGGCAAGAGTCCGAAGATCACCGGCGAGATGATCAATCGGAGCATCAATCAGACGTTGAGCCGCACGTTGCTCACCGCGTGGACCGTGCTGCTGGTGACACTCATTCTGTACATCTTCGGCGGAGCGGGCATCCACGGATTCGCGTTTGCGATGACGGTCGGCACGATCACTGGGGCGTACAGTACCGTGTACATCGCCGCTCCCATTGTGCTGTGGATGCTGCGGGCGGAGAAGAAGCCGGCAGCCGACTAAGCACGCGACCGGGCCCGCGCCGCGCATTGCGATCCACCTGCCAGACACGCCGGCAGGTGGATTCAACATTGCGTCCAGCGCACCCTGGTCATTCCGTCATTCCTTCCTCGGTCGCTCCGAACCACGCTACAGCTCCTACGACCGTTGTCACCCGTTGTGGTTTCGGTGGCGCGCGGGAATTCGGGGGCAATTCCTTGGGTTCGCTGGCGCTGCCCGGACGATCTCGATCATGTGACGCTGCGCCGTGACCGGCCGGTCCCTGCGCGGCCCGTGACTGGATCGAGACGAGGGGAAACCGCCAGTGAGACGGATGAGTCTGTTGAAGCGGTTGACGCTCGGAGTGGGGATCATCGCTCTGGGCGTCTGCGGATCGCTGCCATTTCGCCGTCCGGTACCGGCTGCGCCGACAGTGGTCGCAGACGCTGCTGCCAACCAATTGTCGCTCGGCGCCGGAGTGTCGCTGCAGATGCCCGGACAGCAGATGACGGTTCCGTTGGAGACCAAGGCACCGGCGCCGTGGGCGGTCGAGCGGGACGCGGAGCAGCCGCCGGCGGCGGAACTGGCGACGGATCCGGAACTGGCTGCGCAGACTACGCCGCCTGCGCTGCCCGATCAGTATCGTCCGTTGTTCAAGCCGGCGCAGGCTGCGGACAAAGCGGGACGCGTGGTGGGGCTGGACGGCCAGGTGCCGCCGCGCAGCAAACCGCTCAAGAAACACACCATTCACGACGGCGATACGCTCGAGTCGCTGGCCGTCCGGTATCTGGGTGACGCACAGCTGGCGGCGGACATCCTGGCCGCTAACCCGGACGTGCTGGCCGACCCGCAGTTGCTGCCGATCGGCGTGGCGATCGTCATCCCCACCGGGGCCACCGCTGTCAGGAAGCCGGCTGTTGAGGAGGCCGTGTCAGAGGACGCGCCGCGCCTCGTGCCGCTGCCCACCGACGGATTCCGGCGCGGGAGCTGAAACGCTACTTGAGTGGGCTGGTCCGATCGGTCCAGGGAAACGTGGCTTCGCGGTCCACCAGACGGGTCTTGATGCATCCGGCCACCCACTCCCCGACGCGCAGATCGCGGTCGTAGAGCAGGTCGATGCCCTGCACCGACGTGTCCGCCTCGTAGAAACGCACCGCGTCCTTGTCGTCGTTGTTGACGTGAGCGGCCTCGAACGACTTGTAGATCCGCCGGGCGTCGGCGTAGCGGGCGGCATCCTGAGTGCCCGCCACCAGCAGCAGCGACAGCTGGCTCAGAATCAGGCGGGCCCGCAGCGCCAGGTTCACGTTGACCCCCTGGAAGGACTGACGCGGCGAGATGAGGATCAGCGCCTTGACATCCTGGCCCATCTTGTACGTCGGGAGGTTGCGGACCTGCCAGTCCCGGACCGCCCAGTTGAGCGCCAGAGTCCCGCCAAAACCGATCCCCACCACGCCCAGCTGCTCGATGTTCAGTTTCTCCTCGTTGTTCCGCTGCAGCAGGTAACCTTTGACGGCTTCGACATCCAGCAGCATGGCTTCGATACCCAGCTTGTTCAGCTTGTCGCGATCGATGGGCGTCTCGGAGTTGCGCAGCCGAACGCTGTTGCCGTGCCCGCGCAGATCCGGCACGATGACCGCGTGTCCCAGCGTCACCTGCAGATAGATGGCCAGCGTGTGCAGGTCGGTGCGACTGCCGTCCCAATCGTGCAGCAGGATCAGCGGTACCGTGGTCTTCTTCTCCGGACCCGGATAGTACGTGCACTGCAGGATCACGCCGTCTTTGGTGTCGAGGGTGACGTCCTCGAAGGACTTGTCCGCGGGCTTCTTGGCCTGGGCCTGGGCCTGGGCCCACAGCGACGACTCGGAGGCCAGAACGGTGGCGGCGGCGAGGCATACCACGGCCGCCGTGCGCGCGGACAGTACGCCGCGGACGGTGAGAAAGTGGGATCGGTTCATGGTTCCAGGCACTTCCTTTGATAGTTCGCGCTCGATGCCCCCTGGTACCTAACTATCCTATGTTGCACGACTTCTGGCGTCAACGAAGACCGCGGGCGGGAGGCGGTTTCCAGGCTCAGCAGCCGGCCGCCCGGCAGCCGGCCGCCCGGCAACCGGCGGTGCCCCGGGTGGCGATCCCGCGCGGAGGCACCGACCGGTCATCCGGACATTGCGACACGTCCGATGCGTGTGTCCAGGTGTTCAGGTGGTTCAGGTGTGGGCAGGCCAAATCCGTCTTGTCTCTCCTGGGGTTCACTGCTATCCTCCACCCCCCTGGGAAGCATTGCCATCGCAGTTGACCGTTTCGAGCGCCCGATGGATGGAGTTATCATGCGCTGCGCCACCACACGCCACACGCTGGGAATCCTGCTGATCCTCTGCCTGCCTGCCCTGGTTTGTTCGACGGGCTGTGCCGTGCTGTATCAGCTGGCCTATGGGGACGGTCACAAGATTGAGGCCAAGTACACCGGCCTGAAAGGGAAGCGGGTGGCGGTCGTCTGCGTGATGAACCCGTCGACCTATGGAGATGGTGAGGCGTCGACGGTGCTGGCGGACGAGGTGGGGCGGATCCTGCGGCAGAAGATCGACAAGATCGAGATCGTGCGTCAGGACGAAGTGGCGGACTGGATGGACACGAACGAGTGGGACGAATCGGATTTTGTCGAGATCGGGCGCGGCGTGAAGGCGGACGTGGTGGTGGGGATCGACATCGACGCGTTCAGTATTCACGAGAGCAAGACGCTGTTGAAGGGGCGTTCGCGACTGTCGACGACCGTCTACGACATGGCGCGCAACGGCGAGGAGGTCTTCCGTACGACCGACGCCGAGCACACGTTCCCGACGACCCACGCCGTATCGGTGCTCAATGCCAACTGGCGGACGTTTGAACGCACCTATATTCAGGTGCTGGCGGAGCACATCGCGAAGAACTTCTACGACTACAACATGGCCGAGGACTTCGCCCGCGACGGGGCTGCCTACGCCCACTGAGCGGATCCGGGTCAGTCGTCATCGGACTCGGACAAGATGGCGGCCGGTGCACAGAGCCGTTCCAGCCGGGGCAGATCGCTTTCGCGAAGCAGCAGGCGGCGGATGCTCAGGGCGCGGCCGGTGGCGGGATCCACTTCCACCACGGTGCCACCGAGCCGCACGTCGTTCCGGGCAACCTGGAAGTAGGTGGGGCGGAACGTGACGGTGGTGAGCGTGACACGATCGATCTCGCGTCCGAGAATGCTCTCGAAGGGTCCGGTCATGCCCACGTCACATTGAAATGCGGTCCCGCGCGGCAGGATCTGTTCGTCGGCGGTGGCCACGTGCGTGTGGGTGCCCAGCACGGCCGACACCCGCCCGTCCAGGTACCGGCCCATGAGCTGTTTCTCACTGGTCGCTTCAGCGTGGAAGTCGAGCACGCGGACCGCCACCGCCGGCGGGATTTCCTGGAGCAGCTGATCGGCGCGCGTCCAGGGGCAATCGACCGGGCGCATGAAGAGGCGGCCCAGCAGGCTGAACACCGCCACGTCGACGCCGTTGGCGGCGCGCACCACGGTCCAGTCCCGGCCGGGCGCCGACCGGGGAAAGTTGGCCGGTTTGACGATCGGCTGCCCCTTGTCCAGAATCGTCTCGATTTCGCTGCGCCGGTAGATGTGGTCCCCCATCGTGACGCAGTCGACGCCGGCCGCCCGCAGCTCGGCAAAGATCTTGGGGGTGAGCCCCGAACCGCCCGCGGCGTTCTCTGCGTTGGCGATCACCAGGTCCAGCGCGGCTTCCACGCGCAGGCCCGGCAGTGCGCGCTGCACGATCTGTTTCCCGGGTCGTCCCACAATGTCGCCGATCAGCAGGATGTTCACAGGTGGTCCTCTGGAGGCTAAGGTTCCCCATGGCAGCCGCGGGCGATCAACGCGCCAGTTCGGTAAACCGCGATTCCCGCACGACGGTAACTTTAATCTCGCCGGGATAAGTCAACCGCTCCTCAAACGCCTTGGCAATGTCGCGACAGATCTTGGCGGCCTTGGCGTCGTCCGTCTGTTTGGCGCTGGCAATCACGCGCAGCTCGCGCCCCGCCTGGATCGCAAACGCCTGCTCCACACCTGGGAACCCGCTGGCAATCGATTCCAGCTCCTCCATCCGCTTGATGTACCGCTCCAACGACTCGCGCCGCGCGCCAGGACGCGACGCGCTGCAGGCGTCGGCGGTGGCCACCAGCATCGTGTACGGGAACTCGGTCAGGATCTCGTCGTGGTGCCCCAGCGCGGCGTGCACCACTTCGGGACCCTCCCCGTGCCGTTTGAGCAGGTCGGCCCCGATCTTCGGGTGCCCCCCCTCCAGCTCGTGGTCAGCCGCTTTGCCGATGTCGTGTAGCAGCCCGCAGCGGCGTCCGACATCGCCGTCGAGCCCGATCATCTCGGCCAGCATGCCGGCAATGAAGGCGACTTCCACGCTGTGCCGCAGGACGTTCTGGCTGTAGCTGGTGCGGAAGTGCATCCGGCCCAGCATGTACACCAGCCGCTCGTGCAGGCCGTGGATGTTCACCTCCTGGACCGCCTCTTCCCCTTTGCGGCGGATAAACAGCTCGATCTCCTTGGTCGTCTCCGCCACAATCTCCTCGATCCGGGAGGGGTGGATACGCCCGTCGGCGATCAGCTTGTCGAGCGACTGGCGGGCCACCTCGCGGCGCACCGGATCGAAGCCGCTGACGATCACCACGCCGGGGGTGTCGTCGATGATCACGTCCACGCCGGTCGCCTTCTCGAACGCCCGGATGTTGCGCCCCTCGCGGCCGATGATCCGTCCCTTCATTTCATCGTTGGGGATGTCGATCGAGCTGGTTGTGCTCTCCGCCGTGTGTGCGGCCGCGTAACGATGCAGGGCGGTCAACAGCATGTTGCGGGCAATCGCATCGCACTGCTCGGCAATCCGCTTCTCGTGCCGGAGGATGATCTGCCCCGTCTCCTGAGTCAGCTCCGCGTCGAGCATTGACAGCAACCGGTGCTCCGCCTCCTCCCGCCCCAGGCCGCTCAGATCGTGCAGCGTCTGACGCTGCATGTCGAGCAGCTTGGACAGCTCGTCGTTGCGGCGGTTCGCGTCATCCAGCCGCTCCGTCAGCCGCCGCTGCGTGCTCTCCACGATCCGTTCCTGCTTGCGCAGGTCGTCGGTCTGCTGTTCCAGCGTCTCGGTCCGCTTGTCCAGCAACCGCTCCCGTTCCCGCAACTCGTCGCGGATCTTGCCCAGCTCCTCCTCCGCCTTGGCTTTCTGCTGCAAGGCCCGCTCTTTGATCTCCAGCTCCGCTTCGCGCCGGCGATTGGTCGCCTCCCGCTCCGCCCGCTCGAGTATCTGTCGCGCTTCGGTCTCGGCGTCTTTCTTGCGCAGACGGTCCAGCAGTTTCACGACCGTGAACGTCAACGCCGCCGCGATCACGGCACTGACAATCACGCCGATCGTCACCTGATCAATGGCCGCTATGATGGGACTCACCACGTTCCGCTCCCCTATCGGGATCAGCGTGGCACACCGCCCCCAGTCGTGACCGGATCGTCCGTGCAGCATGCTGCAGCTCGGCACGCCTCACCCACGACCTACACTCGAGGCGCAAGATCGGTGCACGGTGCGATCCCGTGCGGTCGCCCGACGATGATGAAGCCAGCCCGGCGCGCAGACTCCCCCCCCAATCACAGCAACGGCGGACCACCCTCGGGCCCGTGACGCCTGCTTCGGCTGGCGGAAGATAGGTTTGCGCGTCGCCGATACTGCAGCGGCGAACGTATCGGGAGGTGAACGTTCACAGGACCAGAACTGACAGACGACGGAGAAGGCGGAATCGGCAGCTCATGACACCAGTGGGGAACTCGCGTGCGAACTGGAGCCAGTCGCAGATCTCGCAGCTCACCCCCCTGAATGCCCACAAGATACCGCAAGATGAGCATCACGATGTACATGCAATGGCCTACTCGGTCTCAGAAGGTCTGGTCGCGATGACGCGTTCCGAACTTCGTTCATCAGCGATCGAATTGAACCATCTTGCGCTCCGCTTCAGGCGTAGCGCCAACGCTTGTTCAATAGTTGTTGATTGAATTCAAGCACTGCCCTGCCGCTCAACGGCGCACACCGCTAGCAGCTTCTGGGGCAATTTGTCCTTTATGTTACCAGAGAATCGGCAGACTGCAACGGTTTTCGAAAACGTCTGTGCACGTTTTTCCAGTTCCCAACCTCCTTCCGCCGTTGCAGTTGCGCCCAAGAACGCCCTGCAGACTCCCTAATTGCCAAATCTCCCGTAACTGCACTGGCCGACGCGAGCTCTGACCAGGCAAGCCACCCCCCTGCGCCGAGCGGCCAACGGGCTGGACGAGGACGGCTGATCCGTCCCAGGGGATGCTGGACACATGAACACATCCCCCCTGACTCAGCCGCATCGCTCGTCTACATTGCCGGCTATGGCGTCGGGGCACCCCTTTGAGCGGCGGATCGCCGCAGCCTGGCCTGTCAGCCAATGGCAGGATGTGACCGTGCTCGTAGCCGTCTCCGGCGGCCGCGACAGCGTGGCACTGTTGCGCGCTTTGGCACGCGTGCGGGACCCCTCCGCTGGGTCGCTGGTGGTGACGCATTTCAACCACGGCTGGCGTGGCGCAGAGTCCGACGGCGACGAAGCGTTCGTGCGGCGTCTGAGTGACGCGCTGCAGTTGCCGTGCGAAGTGGGTCGCGCTCCGGCCGGTCTGGCAGCCGTTCACACGGGGCTGGAAGCTACTGCGCGGCGTCTGCGGTATCAGTTCCTGCGGGCGACCGCCGATCGCCTGGGGGCGCGGTATGTCGCGACCGCGCATACGGCCGATGACCAGGTCGAGACTATCCTCCACCGCATCGTCCGCGGAACCGGCTTGCGGGGGCTCGCCGGCATCCCCCGCATCCGCCCACTCAGCCCCCTGACGACCCTGGTGCGGCCGATGCTGCACATTCATCGTCCGGAGCTGCAGGCGTATCTGGACGATTTGCAGCAGGTGTTTCGCGAAGACTCGTCCAACGCCGCCACACACCACACCCGCAACCGCATCCGGCATCAGCTGCTGCCAGCGCTCCGACGCGACTACAACCCGTGCGTGGAACAGGCGGTGCAGCGGCTGGGCGAGCTGGCGCATCAGGCACAGCAGACAGTCGATGCGCTCGCCGATACGCTCCGCGCGCAGTGCGTCAGCTATCCACAGGCGAACTGCGTGCGGATCGACTGCGCTCCGCTGCGCAATCAATCACCCTATCTGGTCCGCGAGCTGTTGCACGCCGTGTGGTGCGAACTCCATTGGCCGAGACAGGACATGAGCGAGCGGAAGTGGCGCGAGTTGTGCCGCCTGGTGCAACACCCCGACTTAACGCTGCGGAGGTTCACCCTGCCGGGCAAGATCGAGGTCCACGCGTCGGGTGACGTGGTCGAGTGCGCGCGGCACACGCCAGACGGGTAGCGACGGAGCCGGTCTGCGCACCGGACACCCGTCGGGTTGTTTCGCCCCCCCGCGCTGCGTCCGACCGCGCCCCAGGCCGGGCGGCAGGCCCGTGGGCTGCTAGCACGAATCAGTGTTGACGCCCGCCGTGCGCTCCGCCTACCATGCCACGTTCGATGAAGATGGCAGCAATGCAACGTGGGAATGGCATGTCAGGCTCCACACGCCGCTGGATCGCGTTCACCATACTGATGGTCGCGCTGGCCCTCCGGGGGCTCGGGGCGACGTGGTGGCAGCAGCATCTCGGGGGCGCCCGGGTGTTTGGGCTTCCGGACAGTCACAGCTACTGGGACTTGGGCCAGCGGATCGCCGCTGGCGCCGCGTACGAGTACGGCGGTCCGGACTTTCGCATCTTTCGAGCGCCGGGCTACCCGCTGATATTAGGCGGCCTGTTCGCCCTGGTGGGGGACGATCCGCCGGTGCTGTGGGCGCGCCTGGTGGGTGCGGTGTTGGGGACCTTGACGGTCCTCGGTGTGATCTGGCTTGGGAGCACAGTGTTTGACCGCGACACGGGCCTGGTGGCGGGCGCTCTGGCGGCCGTCTATCCGGGGGCCGTGGGGCTGAGCATCTTCGTGTTGGCCGAGGCGTTATTCTGTCCCTTGCTGCTGGTGCAGTTGGCCAGCTGGGTGGCGGCGTGGCGCGCGGCGGGCCGCGGCGCCGAAACGGGCTGGGCGGTGATCGCCGGGGGCGCGGCCGGGCTGGCCGTGTTGACGCGTCCGAGCTGGTTGTTATTTGTGCCCTTCGTGCTGGGGTGTCTGGTGGTGGGAAGCCGCCACCGGTGGCGTCATCTGCGGATTGGTGGCTGGATGATCGTGGCGTGCAGCGTGGTGATGAGTCCCTGGTGGGTGCGGAATTACCAGGTGGCCGGCCGCTTCGTGCCGACGACGCTGCAGGTGGGAGCGAGTTTGTACGACGGTTTGAATCCGGAGGCGACCGGCGCGAGCAACATGCCGTTTGCCGGGCCGTTCTTCCGGGCGCAGAAAGAGGAGGACGCGGCGGCCGGCCGATCGCAGGATGGATTCGAGACGCGGCTGGATCGGCGGCTGCGGGACGCGGCTCTGGCGTGGGCGCAGACGCATCCGGGGCAGGTGTGTCGGCTAGCCGGGCACAAGCTGCTGCGGATGTGGAACATCTGGCCGAACGCGGCCGATTTCGGCAGCTGGCCGATGAAGCTGCTGGTGGCCACCTGCTATGTGCCCGTCCTGCTGCTGGGCGCTGCGGGGCTCTGGATCTGGGGTCGGCGCGGCTGGCCGTACACGGTCTGCCTGTTCCCGGCCGTGTACTTGACCTGTTTGCACCTGGTGTTTGTCAGTTCGATTCGATACCGCGAGCCGGCGATGCTGGCGTGGATCGTCATGGCCGCCGCCGTGGTCGTGCGTGTGGCGACACCCGCCGCGGCGTGCCGGTCAGCCTCTGTCGATCCGGCCGGCGGACCGGCATAGTGGTGCGGGAATCGTTGGCCCCTGGAAAGGAATCCGGGCGGATGGCACAGCAACGCGGACCGATCGCCCGACTGACCAGCTTCGTGCGCTGGTTGTTTCTGGCGTTGCTGGTCTGCGCTGCAGGTCTGGTGGTGGGTCGGCAGTTCCTGGCCGCGCAGTTGGACGAGCAGATTCGGCTGCAGGTTGAGTCGCTGGTCGCCCAGCACTATCCCTATCTGGATGTGCATGTGGCCGGCGCGCGCCGTGTGGAAGGGACAGGCATCGAGATCCGCGGGCTCTCGATCCGCGCCAAGACAGGGGACGCCGCGCTGCGCCAATGGGTCTATGTGGACGAGATGCTCCTGACCTGTGCGACCGACCTGACGCAGCTGCTCGGGGGTGCGCCGCAGGTGCGACGGCTGACCTTGCGCCGGCTGAAGGTGCAGGCCACGTGCGATCAGGAGGGTCAGTGGAACCTGGCCACGCTGCTGCCGCTGCCGAAATTCGGTGGTCCGGCGCCGCGCGTCATCGTCGAGGACTCGGCCGTCGATCTGAAAGACCTCTGCCGGCGGCCGGAAGCCGGCCTGGCGCTGCGCGAGATCAGCGCGCAGCTGCAGGCGGAGACGTCGGCGGACGGGACCAGTCGGTGGCGCCTCTCCGGCACGCTCCGGGGCGATCACTTCAAGCATGTTCGCATCCAGGGGCTGACCGATCCGGCCTGCACGGACTGGTCGCTGTGGGGCACCATCGATGGGCTGGAGATGACGCAGCGCATGCTCGATGCGTTGCCGGCAGACGTGGCCAGACACGCGTCGTGTCTCACGACGTTGCGGGCCCGCGCCCATTTCGAGTTCCGCCTGGGGCACCGCCGCGGCGCACCGGAACCGCTGGACTTCCTCCTGCAGGGCCATCTGGCCGAAGGACGCGTCGACGATCCGCGCGTCCCCCTGCCGCTGACCGACCTGGAAGCCGACGTGTTCTGGGACAACCGGCAGCTGCGCATCGAGCAGGTGACGGCCCGCAGCGGCCCGACGACGCTGGCGCTGTCGTATCGCTGTGACGGCGTCTTGACCGCCGCTCCGGTCTGGGCGCTCTCCGCCCGCGTCTCCCGGCTGACGCTTGACGAACGCATCTACCAGGCGCTGCCCGAGAGCCTGCAGGCGGAGTGGAACAAGTTCGCGCCGCGCGGCACGATCGACCTGGAGGGCACACTGTCCCTGGCCGACGGCCGCTTCCAGCCCGACTTCCACGTCATCTGCCGCGACGTCTCGTTCAGCTACTACCGATTCCCGCTGCGGCTGCAGCAGGGACGCGGCGCTCTGCAGGTCGCGGGCAACACGATCCGGATGCCCGAGTTCCTGGCGGTGGCCAACGGGCAGACCGTGCGTCTGGCAGCCGAGTTGCAGGATCCGGGTCCGCACGTGACCGGATGGCTGACCGTCGCTTCCGACGGCCCCCAGCCCTTGAACGACGAGTTCATCGCGGCCATGCCTCCGACCGGGCAGCGGATCATGCACACGCTGCATCCCGGCGGTGCGTTCACGATCGTCCAGGGACGTCTCGAGCGGCAGACCCCGGACCAACCGACACACGCGAGCTGGGACGTGCAGCTGAACGATTGCACGCTGGAATACGAGCGGTTTCCCTACGCGATTCAGAACATCACGGGGCGCGTGGTGATTGCCGGCAAGCGGTGGGAATTCCGCGACCTGCGCGGGTTTCACGGGAGCAACTACATCACCTGTGCCGGGGACTGGACGCCGGCGTCCGACGACGAGCCGGGTGGCGATCTGACGCTGCATTTCAAGAGCTGGGACGTGCCGCTGGACGAATCGCTGCGGGGCGCTATCGGCAAACTCAACCCGGGTGTCGAACGCTTGTGGGACAGCCTGCGGCCGCGCGGCTCGGTCGATCACGTGATGCTCACCGTCCACCACAATGCGGGCACCAACCAGACGCGATTGGACCTCCGCGGCGACAAATGGCCACCGACCCAGAACGTGCCGGGCCGCTCTATCAGCCTGCAGCCCACCTGGCTCCCCCTGCAGTTGGACGACGTGACCGGGAGCCTGTCGTTCGCCGACGGGCGGTTCCAGCTGCACAACGTCAGCGCCGACCGCAATGGCAGTCGGGTGGAACTGGCCGGCCACGGTCAGGCCACGCCCGACCAGCGGTGGGAAATCACGCTCGAGCGACTGATCGCCGATCGGCTGGAAGTGGACCGCGATTTCATCGAGGCGATGCCGGAGGTGCTCCGGCCGGCGCTGCGGCAGCTCAAGTACCGGGGTACGGTCAGCGTGAACGGAAACAGCTGGTTCGGCGGCGGTGCCACCCAGCCGCTGCTGGCCGGCTGGGACCTGCTGCTGGATCTCGAGGACGGCGCCCTGGAGAACGAACTGCGGCTGGAACACATTCACGGCGGCCTGCGACTGACAGGCCAGCTGGATGCGCGCGGCATGCACAGCCGGGGGGAACTGGAAATCGATTCGCTCATGACGCGGGGCGTCCAGTTCACGCAGGTGCGCGGTCCGTTCTGGCTGGATGCCCGCCAATTGACGCTCGGCTCCCAGGCGCTGCCGGCCCAGCCAGGCCAGGTGCCACGCCAGATCACCGCCAAAGCCGTGGGAGGAGAGGTCGCGCTGGATGCCCAGGTGCTGCTCGACAACGAACTGCACTTCGGCGCCGATGTGTCGCTCTCCAATGGACAGGTCGTCGAACTGGCTCAGGCGGTGTATCCCGGCGGCCACGCCATCACCGGCAAGGTCTTCGCCCTGGCACACCTGCAGGGAGCGAAGGCCGGACTCCACACGCTGCAGGGTCACGGCCAGGTGCGGCTCCGCGAAGCGGACGTCTACGAACTGCCGCTCATGGCCCGCCTGCTGAGCGTGCTGAGCCTGCGCGATCCGGATGACAAAGCCTTCACCAGCAGTGACGTCGATTTCCGTATCAACGGTGAACAGATCTATCTCGATCGGATCGACTTCAGCGGCGATGTGCTGAGCCTGAAAGGAAAAGGCTGGATGGACGTGAATCGGCGGGTCAACCTGGACTTCTACGCCCTGGTCGGTCGCGAAGAATTCCAGCTCCCACTCGTCAAGACGCTGCTGACCGAGGCGAGCAAAAACATGCTGCAGATCCAGGTCGTGGGAACCGTGGACCAGCCACAGCTGATCCGCAAAGCGCTCCCCGAACTGGACGATACGCTGCAGCGTATCTTCCCGGAATCCGCGCCGCGTACCGCCAGCCCCCAGACGCTGTGGTGAATGACGAGTGGCGAATGACGAATGACGAATGACGGAAGCACGGGGGGAATGACGAATGACGAATGACGGAAGCACGAAGGAAATATGAATGACAAATGACGGGGACGTGTGCGGCGCGGCAGGATGCGGCCAACGAGGGCGGCTCTCCGGTCTGGCTCTTCACGGCACATCCGCCATTTGCTCCCGCGTCATTCGTCACTCGGCATTCCTTCGTGCTTCCATCATTCGTCATTCGGCATTCCTTCGTGCTTCCGTCATTCGTCATTCGTCATTTCCCCCCCCCTTTCTTACCAGCTCACTTGGGAGGTGCATGATGAGCGTAGGCCCCCTGGGCGTGGCCGGCAGCACGGCCGGCTCGCCACTGGCTCAGAGTCAGGGATCGGACGTCAACCGTGCGCAGCAGGACACGGCCAGTCAGGCGCGCCAATCCCAGATGAGCCAGAAGGCGGAGCAGGCGTCGGGTGTGGGACAAACGGAACAGGACGAGCAGGCTTCCGATCGGGACGCCGATGGCCGCCGCCCTTGGGAGGGCGGGTCGCCACCGCCAGCCGATGCGTCGGCCGCGGATGAGGCGGCGGCCGAGACGCCGCCGGGACCGAGCAAAGACCCTTCCGGGCTGACCGGGAGCCAGCTCGACCTGCACGGCTAGACGCGGACGCCGGGCCGGGACCGGCCCCGCAGCGCGCGGCGCAGAAATCGGCCGACTGCCGCTGCACAGAAGGCGTCTGTCCTTTACAGTGGGACAGGCTGGAAGCCGATCCCACCTGACCAGCCGGAAAGCCAACCTGACGACACGAGCGGCGGCCATGAAGTTCACCAAGATGCACGGGGCGGGCAATGACTATATCTATGTCGACTGTTTTGCGCAGGCGGCGCCCGACGCGCCGGCCGAGCTGGCACGCCAGATGTCTCACCGGCGGTTCGGTGTGGGCGCGGACGGGCTGATTCTGATCCGGCCGTCGCAGGTGGCCGATGCGCGGATGCAGATGTTCAACGCCGACGGGTCCGAATCCGAGATGTGCGGCAACGGCATCCGCTGCGTGGCCAAGTACGTCTACGATCACGGGATCTGCCGGCGGGAATCGCTGCGCCTCGAAACCGGCGCCGGCGTTCTGGCGCTGGAGCTGGAAGTGGCGGGGGAGCGGGTGACGCGGGTGCGCGTGGACATGGGCCCGCCGATCCTCGCGGCACCGCGCATCCCCACGACGCTCGCCGGTGAGCCGGTGGTGGACCAGGAGCTGATCGTGGCCGGCCGGCCGCTGCGGGTCACCTGCGTGTCGATGGGGAATCCGCATTGTGTGATCTTCGTGGACGAAGCCACCGACGACTGGGTGCTGGGGCTGGGTCCGCAGATCGAGTGCGACCCGCACTTCCCGGCGCGGGTCAATGTGGAGTTCGTGGAGGTCCAGTCGCGCACGGTCGTGCGGCAGCGCACCTGGGAACGCGGCTCGGGCGAGACGTGGGCCTGCGGCACCGGCGCCAGCGCCGTCTGTGTGGCGGGCGGACTCAGCGGGCGCACGGAGCGGCGGATTCGCAACCATCTCCGGGGCGGTGACCTGGACCTGGAGTGGAACGCACGCGACAATCACGTCTACATGACCGGGCCGGCGGTGGAAGTGTTCAGTGGCCAGTGGCCGTAAAGTAGTGGCCGTAAAGTAGTGGCCGTAAAGTAGTGGCCGGCGCATGGGGTGTGCGGCTGCGGGGCGTGACGTGACGGGACGGAGTGGAACGCCGTTCCACGCAGGAGGCAAGTCCGCCGGGGCGTCATGCTCCCCGACGGGGAGTGGGACGAACCAACGCCATGCGGATAACCAATCCTTACATCATGAAGCTGGGGGGGCTGGCGATCACGGCGGCGACGCGGCAGTGGATGAGCACGTTGAAGTACCAGGCCGTCTTCTACGATGCCGCGGTGGATCCGGCTGGTTCCCAGTTTGCCGGGCCGGCCATCTTCCTGTTCTGGCACGAGTACATCCCGTTCCTGTTCTATCTGCGCGGGCATTGCCACGTCGCGATGCTGCTGAGCCAGCATCAGGACGCGGAGTGGCTGTCGCACGCGGCGGGGCACATGGGGTTCGGGACCATTCGCGGCTCGACGCGCCGGGGCGGGATGGCGGCGCTGCGCGAACTGATGCGGACGGGCGAAACGATGAACCTGACCATCACCCCGGACGGGCCGCGCGGGCCGCGCCGGCAGCTGGCGGCCGGCTGTATCTACGCCTCGTCGCGCCTGGGGATACCCCTGGTGCCCGTCGGCCTGGGCTACGATCGACCGTGGCGTGTCCGCAGCGCCTGGGACCAGTTTGCCGTGCCGCGCCCCTACTCGCGGGCGCGGGCGGTGGTGGGGCCGAAGGTGCAGATCCCGCCGGGGGTGAGCCGGGTCGGCGTGGAGCACTACCGCCAGCGCAGCGAACAGATGCTCAACCGGCTGACGACCCTGGCCGAACAGTGGGCCGCGTCGGGCGCGGCGAAGCGGCGCACGTCCGGATTCAGATCCACGGCGATCTTGC
>DAISIS010000086.1:0-15086 GCA_036821925.1 Pirellulaceae bacterium | reverse complement strand
CCCGGAGGGCCGACCGTCAATAGCCCAGTCGGCGTCAGCCCTGGGTCCATGTAGCCCGGGGTAAGCTGCGCTTCGCAGCGCCACCCCGGGTACACTCGCCCGAGAACATGTCGGTCAAGCTCCAGACACGGCGCCACATCGGCGGTCTCCGGGACCACAAACCGAAAAAGGCCGCGCACAGCATCGCGAGCTGGAGACGCCGCTCCTGCACCGCGGCCCGACCCAGCGGACTCATCGCGAGGCCGGGTGCGGCTTGTGGCGGGCTCGGACAGCGCCGCTTGAAATTGTGGTCGTGGGCTCGCCCGCCGTAGGCGGGACGTGGGCTGACCCGGGGTGGCGCCGCGAAGCGCGGCTTACCCCGGGCTACGGTGAGGTGGCCGCGTTGCGGCACCAAACGGACGCCCGCAGGCTGTGGCGTAGCAAGGTGTGGCGGGACGCGACCTGCTATTCGAAACGGTTCATCGGCGGAACAGATCCCGCAACTGCGACAACGGAAATCTCACCTCTTCTTTCACCTCCCCAGGGCACAGGTGGAGTGCACGGGATGAGACGCGATCTCGCGCCGGTGCCGGAACCTATGGTGGCATCGTTGGACGCCGGATGCGAGAATGGCCCCGGTGCGTTTTTTCCAGCAGTAACTGCGTCGCGGGAGGTGTGGCATGATCGCTGAGAGTCGCAGCCGCTGTAGAACGGCGATGTCTCGACGTGTGTGGACGTGCGGAGTGTGTGGTGTGGCCTGCATGATCCTGGCGGCCACCGCCGGTGCTGATGATGCGCCCGGGCGGCAGCCGGCGACGCTGTACGTTGCCAAGACGGGTGACAACAGCGATGGCCGCTCGTGGCAGAAGGCGTTCCATACCATCCAGGCGGCGCTCGACGCGGTCCCCGACCAGTTGGGTGGGCACCGCATCATCGTGCGGCCCGACACGTATGTGGAAGCGAACCTGGCCCCTGCCCACCCTGGGGCCGCCGGGGCGTATAACACACTCGTCGGGGATTGCGATGGCCGCCTCGGCTCGGGAGCACAAGGCTGGGTGATCGTCGACAGCGGTGATCCGGAGCAGGGGTTCAAGAGTTGGGACTGGTGGGGCACCCTGCGCGCCTCCGACAAACTCTGGCCGGGAGGCAACAATCGGGAGACGTTTTCGTGCATCGTGTGGGACCGGTGGCAGATCCAGAATTTCTACGTCGCCGGTGGCGATGGCGGGCTGTTCTTCGATCTGACCGACAAGAGCGGCGAAGGGTTTACGGTGGTGGTGGAGGACTGTGTGGGCACGGGCCGCGCGTTTGGTGGAGGGGTGGCGTATCCCACGGCGCGGCCGGGTGAGCCGAGCGTGTTCCGGCGCTGCTACTTCCTCGCGCTCGACTGGGTGGGTGACACCGCCGCCGTGCTCGTCGGCGGCTGGGAGAAGTCGATGCCCGAGCATCCGCATGCCGTGTTTGAAGACTGCACCCTCGTCCACTCCGACAACGCGGTGGCCATCTCCTACGCCAGCCACTGTGCGCGCGCCCGCTTCGTCGATTGCCGCCTGATCGTGCTCAACTTCACGCAGCCCGAGATGGGTGGCCATTCGACCGGCATCATCTGCACCCAGGGGCACGCGGCGACGGGCCGGTTGCATGTGGATGTGGAAGATTGCATCCTGGCAGGTTACAGCGTGCTGACTCCCGGCGCCGATGCGGAAGCCGTCAGTTACACCACCCAGGGCACCGTGCAGGCGTATGTGCAGTTCAAGCAGCCGGTACCGGACGGGTTTCAGCGCCTGGGGCTCTGGCCCACCGAGTTGTTCTCCCGGATCGCCCCTCCCCGCGACCCGGCGGAGTTGAAGCAGAAGGTTCCGGACGTGACACACAATTGAGAGGACGGCAATGCAACGTGCACTGGTACGCGAACTGGGGGCCGAGTTCCTGGGAACGTTCGTGCTGATCGTCTTCGGCTGCGGATCGGTGGCCCAGGTGTTGTTGAGCGGGCGGCACAACGGCGAGTATCTGTCGATCAACCTCGGCTGGGGTCTGGGCGTGGCCCTAGGCGTGTACGTGGCCGCCGGCGTGAGCGGCGCGCACTTGAATCCGGCCGTCACGCTGGCCCTGGCCGTGCATCGTCGATTCTCATGGGGCAAGCTGTTACCTTACTGCCTCGCGCAGACGGCCGGCGCCTTCGCCGCCGCCGCGGTGGTCTACGTGACCTATTGGGATGCCCTGGCCAGCTTCGACGGGGGGGTGCGGCAAGTGCTGGGCGATCAGGGCACGGCCGGCATCTGGGCGACGTACCCCCAGCCGTTTCTCACGCCCGTCATCGGCGGGCTGGTCGACCAGATTGTCGGCACCGCGCTACTGATGCTGTGCATCTTCGCGCTGAGCGACCAACGGAACTGCGCACCGGTCGCGTATGTTACCCCGGTCCTGGTGGGCGCGGTCGTCTTCACGATCGGCATCGCCTTTGGCTTCAACTGCGGCTACGCGATCAACCCCGCGCGCGACCTTGGCCCACGCCTGTTCACGTTCGTCGCCGGCTGGGGCGCCGAAGTGTTCCGGGCCGGACACTACTGGTGGTGGATCCCCATCGTCGGCCCGCTGATCGGCGGCGTGCTGGGCGGCTGGGTCTACGACGTACTGATTACCCGCATGCATCCGCCTGAGGCAGGGTGAAAGGGCTGTGGAGTGCAACCGCTGCACGCTGAAGACACCGATTGACGGTCAACGCAGATGCGCTCATCCATAGAACAAATATCGCGGCGACGACCACTGCAATCTCTGCGGGCCTTTCACCTCCGCGGCTCGGAGGAGGTGGCTGCCGGAGGCAGGCTGAGATAGATGTCCAGCGCGTTGGTCGACACGCGCGGAGGGAAGGCGGCATCCCGCGGGCGTCTGAGGGTGGTTCGATCCGGATCCCGTTCGGGGCGGACGCCGCGGCCGGGTCTGTCTTGCGTCCTGTCCAGCGCTGGCACGTCCAGGGGCCGATTGTGCAGCGGCGGATTGTGGAGGAACGGGTTGTTCAAGGTGGGATTGGTGAGCGGCCGGTTCTTGAGTGGCGGGATGCTCGGCAGCGAAACGTGCAGCTTGGGCGGGACGAGGGGCGTCACGTGCAGACGCGGCACGTCGAGCGGTGGGACGTTCTGGGGCGGAGCATGCAGTGGCTGGACTGTCAGCGGGGGGACGATCAGCTTCGGGACGTCCAGCTTCCGTGGATGTGCGTGCGGTGTCGGGAGATGCGACGGGCGTGGCTGCGGCACCGGCATGTGCGGCGTCGGCATGCGCGGCACCGTCAGATGCGGTGCGGGCATGTAGGGGTCTGACAGGTGCGGTCGGGGCAGATCGGGGGTATGCAGGTGCGGCGTGGGCAGGTGCTGGGTGGGCATCTGTGGCACGGGCATCTGCGGCGCGCGCAGGTGGGGCGGCGGCAGCGAATGTGTCCCATCGAAGCCGGCGAATCCGCGGCCCCACCCCGTGCTCGGCGCTGTGGCCGCCAGCAGCACGGCCGCCAGTACGATGCCTGCCGGTCTGTTCATGCACGGCTCCCTTTCTCTGGACAACTCTACGTCACAGGTGGGAGGCTGCCGCAGCCTGGACTGCCGGCGCGGCGCTTGGGGCCGCGTGCCGGTGTGGACGCCGCGCATTGCAGCGTGACGCGGCGTCAGGAACGGGCGCCGTCGGCATACTGCAGGTGCACTTCCAGTTTCTCCAACGCGATCTGATCGGCCGGGGAGGCCTGTGTGCCGTTTCCGAGCCGGATGCCGACAAGGTTCTCACCCTGCCGGCAGGGGGCCGGATCGACCGTGAAATCCAGTCGCAGCAGGCGCTGTGCCGGATCGACCGGGTACTCGCCCGGCCCGCCCGAAGCCGGTTGTGGCCGGGGCGAAAAGATCTGCGGGTCTTTCCACGCGGGGTCGCGGACGAGCAGCGCGGTGCCGGCACCGTTGAACGTGATCTCGACCTGTTCGTCGTCCGCGGCGCCAAACAACACGGCACGGATCACGAGCCGTTTCAGACGCGGCGCATTCCGCGCGAGGTCGTCGCTGATCCGCACACGCAGCGCCGCGCAGGCGGACCCACGCACCAGCGGGAGCGGCAGCGGGGCGTCGTCGTTGCGATTGAAGTACCCTTCGGCCCAGGGGTACCCGCCGCGCCGCTCGACAACGAACGTCTTGTCCTTCCCGGCGAGCGTCTGGAGACTCCCGATCTCCCGATAGGCCTGGCGATGGACGGGCGGGCCGGGCTGCGCGCCCACGGCGCGACAGACCTCCGGCGGTGCGTGCGACCAGTTGAACGTCGCGACACTGTCCGCCCCCTGCTGCCACCAGTTGGCAAAGGTGCCACGCAATACTTCGATCGGCGGATACCGGTAGCCGTCGGTTGTGTGATGGTCGTCGAAGCAGGGCTGGAGCTTGATGTGCCGGCCGGCCGTTATCTGGCGGAAGGCAGCCAGATCGACGTCGATCGACCGCGAACCCAGCGTCAGTATGTCGACCAGGTTCTCGCGGCACCAGCGTTCGACGTCGAACCCGTCGATCCGGCAGCCTTTCAGGTTCCGCGGCACCTTCGCCGCCAGGAGGCATGGGCGGTTGCGCCGCTGCGCGACGCGCAACAGCATGTGGCGGACCAGCCGGACCAGTTCGGTGACGTGTTCGCGCAGCTCCCATTGCCGGCCGAGCGGCAGGCAGGGCACATGGCGGGCGAAATCGAGCTGCATCCCGTCCAGATCGTGCAACTCCGCCACTTCCTGCAGCACCGCGACGGTCAGCTCACGCACCGCCGGCACCGAGAAATCCCACAGGCCGTGGCGCCACCAGCTGGTCTGCAGCACCCAGTCGGGATGCGCGCGTTTGAGAGGGTCCGGGCCGTCCTCCCACGCGGCGCCGGTCCCCGGACCGTTCAGGTCCACCTCGCTGACCCGGTGATGCCAGAACACCTCCAGGTTGCGCCGCCGCGTCTCCTCGACCAGCTGGCCCGCCAGGTCGATGCCCGCCGCACGCCACGTCTGGAGTCCGGCATGGTCCAGTTGATCCAGCAGCCGGCTGGGATACAGCACACGTCCGAGGCGGCCCAGATCCCACCACACGCTGTCAATCTGGGTGCCCGGTTCGTCGAGGTAGCGGAAGCGGTAATCGATCCAGGCGCCAACGTCGATTCCGTAGAGGTCCTGGGCATCGTACTGCACGACAATCCGACGCTGTCGATCGACCGCGCGGTGGTGCTCCGCGGAGAGCGCGACCGGCCCGGCTCCCGCAGGTGCGGCCGCTGTCGTGCACCGTCCGCCCAGCAGACTGCTGGCCAGCGCTGTACCTGCGGCGCCGAGAAATGCCCGTCGGTCTGCCAGCAGTTCAGGCATCGGCATCGCTCGGGCCCTCTGACTGGTCACGGGGCGCAGCGAACAGCCGGTCGATTGCCTCGAACAGGTCGCGGGGGCGGATCGGCTTGGCCACGTAGCCGTCCATGCCAGCTGTGAGACAGCGCTGGCGGTCGCCTTTGAGCGCGTGGGCGGTCATGGCGACGATCGGCACGTGGGCGCCGCTGTCGGCTTCCCGCGCGCGAATCTGGGCTGTGGCCTCCAGGCCGTCCAGGACGGGCATCTGGACATCCATCAGCACGAGGTCGAACGACTGCGTCGCCACCGCCTCCACAGCTTCCTGCCCGTTGTTCACGACCGTCACCGTATGCTGCTCGCGCTCCAGCAGGGCCACGGCCAGCTTCTGGTTGAACAGACTGTCCTCGGCCAGCAGGATGCGCAGGTTGCCGTAGGGGCGCGCGGCCGCGTCGGCCGCATCGACTGGTGCAGACCGGGTGGTCGCCAACCCGAGCGTCGTTTCGATCGCCTCAAGCAGTTCGGACTGCTTGATCGGTTTGAGCAGGTAGCTGGCGATGCCGAGCTGTTCGCAGCGCGTGGCGTCGTCGGGCCGGTCGCCCGAGGTAAGCATCATGACCAGGGCGCTGCGCATCTCCGGGTCCTGCTGGAGCTGTTCGGCCAGCATGAAGCCATCGACGCGCGGCATGTGGGCGTCGGTCAGCACGAGGCGGAAGGGTGCGCCGGCGGCGTGCGCCAACCGCATGGCGTGCACCGCTTCGTCCGCGTTGCGCACGGCGGTCGGGGCCATCTCCCAGCTGCGCAGCACTTCCTCCAGGATGCGCCGGTTGGTGGCATTGTCGTCGACCACCAGGACGCGCAGACCGTGCAGGCAGGGTGGCTCGGGAGCGCCCGGCAGCGGATGGTCGGGATCGGACAGGCCGAGTCGCGCCGTGAAGTGGAACTGGCTGCCCTGGCCGAGATCGCTGTCCACCCAGATCCGGCCCTCCATCATCTCGACCAGGCGCGCGGCGATGGCCAGCCCCAGCCCGGTGCCGCCATGGCGGCGCGTCATCGACGCATCCCCTTGCTCGAACGTCTCGAAGATTGCCGTCTGCTTCTCCGCCGGGATGCCGATGCCCGTGTCTCGCACGCAGAAGTGCAGCTGCACGCTGGTGGGAGACAGCGACTCCTGCCAGACTTCCAGCACCACCTCCCCATGTTCGGTGAACTTGAGCGCATTACCCACCAGGTTGACGACGACCTGCCGCAGCCGGCCGTAATCCCCGCAGAGCAGGTGCGGGACGTCGGGATGGATGTAGTAGGCCAGCTCCAGATCCTGTTGATGCGCGCGGAGGGCAAACGACTTCATCGTGTCGCCCAGGCTCTCCCAGAGATTGAACGGCTCGCACTCCAACCGCAGCTTGCCCGCCTCGATCTTCGAGAAGTCCAGGATGTCGTTGATCACCGAGAGCAGGGCCTCGCCGGAATCGCGGACCGTGGTGAGATACTCACGCTGCTGGGTCGTCAACGGGCTCTTGAGCACCAGTTCGGTCATACCGATCACGGCGTTGAGCGGCGTGCGGATCTCGTGGCTCATATTGGCCAGGAACGTGCTCTTGGCGTGGCTCGCGGCCTCAGCCTGCTCCTTGGCATGCAGCAGCGCGGCATTCGCCTGCGCCAACTCCGTCGTCCGTTCCGTGACGCGCCGCTCCAACTCGTCGTGAGCCCGCTGCAGCGCTTCCTCGGCACGCTTGCGATCGGTGATGTCACGCACGCTTTCGATCGCACCACAACGCTGGCCGTGCGCGTCCAGCAGCGGCGTGGCCGCGACGAAGATGTGGGCTCCCCGTCCCCCATACACGCTGGGGATGAAACGCTCCGCAAAGATCGTTTCCCCCCGCCGCTCGAAGCGGTCAAACCCCTCGGGGATCTGCTCGTGAGGGGCGTCGAGCAGGTCGATGATGATCGGCTGACGTGTTCCGTAAAAGGCCAGCGCATAGGCATGATCCCCCTGCCCCAGGATCTCTTCCTTGCGCACGCCGGTCATTTCTTCAATCGCCCGATTCCAGGCGATGACACGTCTGTCCCGGTCGACGACGAACGTGGCGTCCGGCAGGAACTCGATGATGTCCTCGAGACGCTGGCGGGCTTGCCGCAGCGCCTCGTCGGCCTGTTGTCGCTGCGCCAGCCGCCACATGCCCTGCATGAGCAGTGTCAGCTGCCGCACGTCCGCTTCATCGTAGTCCTCTTCCTTGTTTCCCACACCTGCGACGGCCACAATCTGGTCCCCGTCGAAGATCGGCACGTTCATGTGGCGGGTGATGTGCAGGTGGTCGTCTGGATACCCTTTCTTCCAGGGATTGGGGGCACCGTAGTCGTTGGTGATCACCGCTCTGCGCTGCCGCACCGCCTCGCCCCACAGCCCTGTCTCGGCCACCCGGTAGACCAGCGGCTTGTCGATGATGGCACAGCGGTTCATGGCCGTCTTGGACCAGGAATACATGGTGAGCACCGTCTCGTTCTCACTGGTGAACGCCAGGTAGCCGACCCGGCTGCGCGTCAGACGCACGGCTTGCTCCAGCGCGAAATCGGTGATGGCACGCAACGGCTCGTGACTCATCTGGTTGAGCTGCAGCAGCGCCTGCACGCGCGACTGCTCGTGCTGGATCTGTTCCAGCGCCCGCCGCCGTTGCAGCAGCTGCCACATCCCCTGCATCAACAGCCGCAGCTGCCGCACGTCGGCTTCGTCGTAGAGTTCTTCCTTGTTGCCGACCCCCGCCACGATGACGATCCGCTCGCCATCGAACACCGGCACGTTCATGTGACGCGTGATGTGCACATGCCCCCCGGGATACCCTTTCTTCAGCGGATTGGGGGCCGTGTAGTCGTTGGTGATCACCGGCTGACGCTGCCGGACCGCTTCCCCCCACAGTCCCGTGTCCACAACCGGGTAGACCAGCGGCTTGTCGTTGATCGCGCACTCGGCCATTGCCGTTTTCGACCACGAGTGCATCGTCAGGATCGACTCGTCGCTGTTGAGGAATGCCAGGTACCCAAGCCGACTCTCCGTCAGCCGCACCGCCTCTTCCAGGGCGAAATCGGTGAGCTGCTGCAGGGTGGCGTCTGCCATCTGGCCGAGATAGACCAGCGCCTCCAGACGCGATTCGTCCAGCCGCAGGTTCTTCTCGGCACGCTGCCGCTGCGTCTCCAGATGCATGCTGTGTAAGGCGAACGAGATATCGTGCGCAGCCTCGTCCAGCAACGCCCGCTCCTCGTCTACCGTGGGCACCTGCGGCGGCAGGCAGGTCACCAGCACACCCAGTTCGCCATCCCCGGTCGACAACTGCACGGCCAGCGCCCGGCCCCCCGCGTCGCGCGCCCGCAACGGGCACTCGCCACAGTCGACGCCGCCGCTTCCATAGATGGCCCCCCCAGGGGTCTCCAACGCCCGCCGCATGCAGTCCGGAAACTCCCCCCGCTCCAACTGCGCACGAACCGGCTCAAACAACTCCCCCAGCCCCGACTCGACGACCGTCACCACGCGCGAAGATGCGTCGAGCAGGGCCAGCCAGGCATGGCGATAGGTCTGGTGGTCGGTCAGCACCTGACACACACCCGATAGGAGCCGGTCACGGTTCTTCTCGCGGGCAATCAGCTGGCTGATCGCGCGCATGGAACGCAACACACCGTTGAGGTGCGTGATGGTCTGTTGTGAGTTGCGAAACTCGTGAAATACCGGGATGATCCACGCCAACCCGGCAAACATGCAGAGCGAAATGATCAGGCCCAGCGTCTCGTAGAAGACATCCAGACGCGCACTCGATGCCCCAGTGGTCAGCGAGGCAAGCGACACTACACGCCGGAAGACCATCAGCAGAATCGCGCTGGCCACCAGCGTCCACGCCCACCGCCGGCCCGTCAGCGAGATCAGTCGGATCGCCACGGCCGCCGCCGCGAGCTGCAGTCCCAGAGCTGCTACAACGAGGATCCAGATCACCACGCGCGCGTCCTCTGCTTCGCCCACAATGCACTCGAGCGCTGTGCGCTTCGGCGCGCCATCTCGCGCGCCATCCCGCGCGACAGAACTCCCTACCTCTAATCTGGCCCGCAGTAGGTGGCCATTGTAGGGGGAATTCTCGCCTGCCGCTAGTATTGCTCTGGCGAGAATGGGCCTGATATGCGGGGAACCGCCAGGCGGTTGCCGCTGCGAGCTGTCTGCGGTTGGCACGCGCTGCGCTCTCCCCCGGCTGTGCGGGGGAGTTAGCGTGAGGGCGCTTTTGAGACAGAGCCTAGCCTTCCGCTGTGTCCGACTGGCCGTCCCAGTCCACGGTTCCGACATCCACGTACGCGCCGCAGTGTGCACACTCCTGGGTTGTGCCGTTGAGGCTTTCGGGGAAGGACGATGTCTTGCCGCACTCTTCGCAGCGGACCGTGATGTGCGCTGCGCTCGCGTCTGGATGGGCCCGTTCCTGTTTCCGCGACTCGAACTCGCGAATCAGTTCGGCCGCTTTCGTCGCGGACGACTTATCGACCCACACGTTCGATCTGTGCAGTTGGCTGACGGTGCTCAATGCCCAGAACTGATCCTGATCCGCAAAGGCCTCGATACCGGCGGACGTGAGCATCTCTACGAGCAAGATTGCTTCGACGTTGTTGTCAGCCGTGTAGATCTTGAACGGTTCCTGCAGCGGCATCGTGTCATCCTCGCAGAACGGAATGTATCGTGCCCGCTATGTCAGTCTACCGGTTGGGCGCGGGACGGACAATGCTGGCGGGATTGCCGCCGCAGCTCGGCTGGCAGCGCCGAGCTGACTGACGGGGAACGCGGGGGGCTGGTGCTTTTGTCGCAGGCCGGTTCAGGCGGATGGGGACAGTTCTGCGAGGCGTTGCCAGCAGTACCATTGCATGCGGGGCAGGTGAAATGGCCCCTTCCACATATTGCCCTTCAGACGTGTGGCCACGGAACCGTCGCGGTGCAGGTACCCAAACCATTCTCCGTGGACCGGGTCGGGGAAGTGCGCGTAAGCCCAGTCGTGAACCTGCTCGTGCCAGCGGGCGTACTTCGGGTCCCCGGTGAGTAGCCAGGCCAGCAGGCAGGCGATGATAGCCTCGTTGTGCGGCCACCAGAACTTCATGTCCTGCCAGTATTCGGTGCAGGGCAATCCGTGCGCGTCGCGGTAGTACAGGATCCCGCCGTATTGGCGATCCCAGCCGATCTCGAACGACCAGTCGACGATCGTCGTGCCGAGCTGGATGAGGCGCGGATCCCGCTGGCGCAACCGCGCTTCCTCCAGAATGAACCAGCCGACTTCCAGGGCGTGGCCCGGGCAGACCATGCGTCCGTCGAAGGTATCCAGGAACTCCCCTTCGGGGCCGACGGTTTCCAGCACGCAGCGCAGCTCCGGCTTAAGGAAATCGTGCTCGATCTCCGCCAGGGTGCAATCGATCGTTTCCGTGCACAGCGGATCGCCCAGCGCGCGGCGCAGTTCCTGAGCGGTCACGATCAGGCACATGGGCATCGCCAGCCCCTTCATGGGGCGCGTCTCGGGGATCGTTTTGGGCGGGAGCAGACCAGGTGTCCGGTGGTAGCGCAGGATGAGCTGGAACAGGTCGCACGCCTGCTGGGCATAGCGTTCCTCGCCCGATGCGCGGGCGTAGGCGGCCAGCGCCATGGCGGCGAACACCTCGGAGTACAGGTAGCGCCGCTTGCGAAGTGGCTGGCCGTCGCGCGTCACGGCAAAGAACATGCGGCCGTCGGTGTCGAAACAGCAGCGATTGATGAACTCGATGCCGTGCCGCGCCAGTTCCAGCCATTCGGGGCGCCGTTCCACGGTGTTGTAGAGCGTGGCCAGCAGCCACGCGAAGCGCCCCTGGAACCAGACCGGCTTGTCGGGGTGGATGATGGTCCCATCCGCGTCGAGCGAGGTGATGTAGCCGCCGTGTTGGCGGTCGATCGCGCGCGGGATCCAGAACGGCAGGGTGTCGTCGAGCAGGCCGTCGCGATAGACGCTCAGCAGCGGTGCCAGATGCTGGCTGTCGAGTCGGGTGTTGGTCGTCATGGGAATCCCCTCTGTCCAAGGTTGCCGCGTTGATGTACTCCTCAGCCCGTGTGCCAGGACCGCTCGATCTCCTCCAGGCTCCGCCCCTTGGTTTCCGGCACGAATTTCCAGAAGAACAGGGTAGCCGCCGTACAGATGACCGCGGCTGTGAAGAAGGCAGCCTGCATGCCGAACCGTGCGGAGTAGCAGGGGAAGAGCTGTGCGCTGAGCGCATTGGTCGACCAGTTAGCAAAAGTCGCGATGGATGCCGCGCGCCCCCGCACGCGATTGGGAAAGATCTCCGGCGTCAGCACCCAGATGACGGCGCAGATCGACAGGGCGATGCAGGCCATATAGACACAGATGGTCAGGCCGATCCACACGCCGAACAGCCGCGACACAACCACCGTCTCACCCGCGCTGTCTTGACGTGTGCCCAGCAGGAATAGTGTGCCGAGCACGGCCAGCGCCAGCGTGACCACCGCCATGCCGCTGATCAGCAGCGGTCGTCGCCCCCAGCGGTCAATCACCGCCAGCGCTACGACGGTGAACACCAGGTTGATGAGCCCGAACAGCACCTGGCTCAGCAGCGCGGCGTCGTCCTGGTAGCCGGCGGCCGCCAGGATCTTGGGGCCGTAGTAGACCACGATGTTCACTCCCGAGAGCTGCCCGAATACGGACAGCATCACTCCCACCAGCAGCGCGCGGCGCAGGCCGGGCTGGAAGAGCTCCCGCAACGAACCTTCTTCGCGCCCCAGCGACTCCTGGATGTCGGCCGCTTCACGGCGCGCTGTGACGCTGCCGCTGACGCGGGTGAGGATCGCCAGGCCCTGCAGGTCGCGGCCGACCTTGAGCAGCCAGCGGGGGCTCTCCGGCACGCACAACAGCAGCACGCAGAAGAACAGGCAGGGCACCATCTCGGCGCCGAACATGCCCCGCCACGGCTCGGCCACCAGCGCCGCGTGCCATATGCTCCCGGCCGCGAAGGCGGTTGCCGAACGCGCGGCGCACCGCAGGATCAGCCAGTTCGACAGGTAGGCCAGCAGGATGCCGGTGACAATCGACAGCTGGTAGAGCGCCACGAGCCGGCCCCGGTGCCGGGGCGGCGCGAACTCCGTGATATACAGCGGCGCCAGCACCGACGCGATCCCCACCCCCAGCCCGCCCACCCAGCGGGCCACCACCAGCAGGCTGAAGTTGGGTGGCAGTGCTGAGCCCAGCGCCGACACGAAGAGCAGCAGGGCAGAGAGCATCAGCGTGGGCTTGCGCCCGAACCGGTCGCCCAGCACACCGGCCACCGCCGCGCCGAGGATGCAGCCGACCAGCGCCGAACTGGTGAACCAGCCCTCGAGCAGATCGGACAGCCCGTAACACGCTTTGACCTGCTCGACCGTGCCCGAGATCACCGCCGTGTCGAAGCCGAACAACAGACCGCCGAGCGAGGCGACCAGGCAGATGGTGGCCAGAAACGCCAGACTGCCAGGCGTGTCGGGTTCAGGCGAGTGCGCGTGTTTCATAGCCGCTTTGTTCACTTCCTCCAGTTGCAGTGCTCGCTCACCGCCGGGCCGCCGTCGTACGCGGGGGCCTGGCACACGGGCACGCAGGTTTGCCCAGCATTGTGACAGCTGGATCGGCGAGAGACAATCATCCTGGAGCTGCCAGCCGGGACGGTGCTGGTGCGGCACGCGTGGTTCTCCGGCCAAGACGCTTTGTGGTAGAATCGGACTCGGGTTCTTTCGAGGAGAATAGCCGCCATGTCCCTGTCGGGTACGCGCACACGCTGTCGCACGCTCGTTCTGCTGCTCCTGGTGCCGGTCGCCCTGCTCGGCGCCGACTGCGCGGCGATGGTCTTCCGCCCCGCCGTCGGGCGATTCAAGGACGGGTTTGTGATGTGGCACGATGGCCAGTTCTACCTGTTCAGCATGTACATGCAGACGCCCGGCGACGACGCCAACTTCCGCCACGTGCACCTGGCGACCTCGCGCGACGGGGTGCATTGGCAGGAGGTCGGTCCGGTCATCCGGGATGCGCCGTTCAACATCTGGGCCATGTCTGTCCATCGGGTGGGAGACAAGTTCCTGCTGAACCACGGGAGCTTCTCCCGCCCCGGCGTGCAGAATGTCATCCGGTTCTGGGAGTCCACCGACTTGCTCCACTGGCAGTTCCTGGGCTACGAGTCCGATCTGTTTCCCGACGCGCGCTGGTATCATCCTGACAGCCGGCTCGACTGCATGAGTGTCGTGCCGGTTGCGGAGCAGGGCCACACCAGGTATTACGGCTTCGCCACCGGCCCGGGCGGCTTTCTGGAGTCCAGCGACGGACGCCACTGGTCCGGCCTGCCGCCCCCGGAGCTGGACTGGGGCGTCGTGCCTCCGCCGCCAACGCCGCCCGACGAAGGGGGCTTCGAGATCGGCGGGTGCCAGGCGATTGGCGGTCGGTACTATCTGGTAGGAGGCTGGTTCAACTACATGGGCTCCACCGGGTATGGCGTCTACACGCTCGTGGGCGACACGCCTCGCGGACCGTTTCGCGCCGATGCGGCCGCGTATCGGCTGTGCGGCAACTCGGGGCGGTGGGTGGCCCTCTGGGCGCGCTTCTGCCCGACCGACCAGGACCTGCTGGTCAATGGTTACATGTACAGTGGCCACACTTACGAAACCGGCGACACGTGGCTGCCGCCGTTGAAGCAAGCGGTGGTCGACGCGGGTGGGCACCTGCGGCTCGGTTACTGGCGCGGCAATGAGGCGCTCAAGGGAACGCCGCTGGACGTCGACCTGCGCGGCTGCACACAGGTGTATCCCGCCACCTCGGACGGCGGCGGTGCCTGCGACGTGTCTGCGCAGCGTCTGGCCATCGAGGCCCAGCCGGAGCGGAACTCCATTCTCCGGACGGGGGTGCCGGCCACGGTCGCGGTGCTGGACCAGGCGTTCGACTTCGACCGCGGCGTGGTGATCGAAGGCACGCTGCAGGCGACGTGCCGGGATCGCCGGCTGGCCGCTTCCTCGGCCGGTTTGTACCTCGAGGAGGAACCGGGGGCAGGGACGGCAATCCTGCTGCACAGCTACGGCCGGACGGAGATCGGCAAGTTGACGTTGTCCGATCGCCGGGAGTTTCAGGTGGAGGACACGATCGGGCCGGGTTGCGCCGCGCCGGCCGGTGTGCGGCCGCACACCAGCCAGGGATTTCGCCTGCTGATCAGGAAGAACATGTTCGAACTCTATCTGGACGACATGCTGGTGCAGACTTTCAATACAACGCACGAACCGGGCAGCGCCGGCATCACGCCGCGGCGCATCGGGTTCCTGGCGGAGAATGGGCAGGTGGTGTTCGAGAACGTACGGGCGTGGTCCATGAATCTGGACGAGTGAGACTGGAGCTATGGGAAAGACACATCGTGGGCACGCACCGCGTGCCGCTCAGAACGTGCGTAGCGCAATGCCCAGGTCGACGGGCCTGGTGCCGGCCGGGAAGATGCCACGCCGCTCCTTCCTGCGGGCCGCCGGGACAGCGGTCGGCATGCCGTATCTGGTGCGGGCCACCGCGTTAGGGGCGCCGGGCCGGCCGGGTGCGAACGACCGCATCTGCCTGGGGCTGATCGGCGCCGGCTTCCGGGCCCGCGACCTGATTGCGGAGAGTCCGGCCGATCTGAACCTGGTGGCGGTGGCTGACTGCGATCTGCAGCAGATCACTGCGTGCCTCGAGGCTGTCGGCCCCCTGGAGAACTCCATCGTCGCAGACCAGTGCGCGCGTTATCAGGACTACCG
>DAISIS010000085.1:0-15153 GCA_036821925.1 Pirellulaceae bacterium | reverse complement strand
GGTTCCCGCGGCAGACCCCGCGCCGGCCGTGGCCCGGGCGCCGGCATACCGGGGCAAGAGGACCCGCTCGCCACCTGCCGGGGCGCAGGCCCCCCCCGCCCCACAGCCGCGCGCGATGCAGTACAATGGGAACCTGATGCTGGTCACTCGAGCACCTGCCCATCCGGCGAAGGAGGTGAATCCACGATGCGTGCCCCGAAGCAACTCTTTGATCGACGGCTCTGTGATCGACGGCGATTTCTTCAGTCGGCCGCCAGCGCCGGCGCACTGCTGCTGGCGCCGACGTTCGTCCCCAGTTCAGCGTTGGGCCGGGACGGCCACGTCGCACCGAGCGAACGGATCGTGATGGGCGGCCTTGGTATCGGCTCACGCGGCGGCTACGACCTGGGGATCTTCCTCGAACAGCCGGAGGTCCAGTTCGTCGCCGTGGCGGACGTCCGTGCCGAACGCCGCAACGCGGTCAAACAGATGGTTGACGCCCGGTACGGAAACGCGGACTGCCAGACGTACTGGGACATGTTCGACATGCTGGCGCGCGACGACATTGACGCCTGCCTGATCGCCACCGGCGACCGGTGGCACACCCAGGCCTCCATCGTCACGGCCCGCGCCGGCAAGGACATGTACTGCGAGAAGCCCTGTTCGCTGTCGATTGCTGAGAGCCGCGCGCTGGCCGACAACATCGCGAGGTACGGGCGCGTCTATCAGGCGGGCACCCAGCGGCGGATCATCGCCAACTTCATCCTGGCGATCGAGCTGGCGCACAGCGGCCGACTGGGCCAGCTCCACACCGTCCACGCCAACACGCTCGATCCGGCGACAAAAAAGGTGTGGCTGGAGCCGCAGCCGGAACCGGCGCCGGACGTCGTGAACTGGGAACGCTGGCTGGGGCCCGTGCCGTGGCGCCCGTACAACGAGTCGTACGTGCAAGGGGCCTGGCGCGGGTACTACGACTTCCACGGCGGCGGGATCCTGGAATGGGGCGCCCACACCGTCGACCTGTGCCAGTGGGCGAACCAGGCCGATGCCACGGCACCGGTGGAGTATGAGCCGGAAGGGGCGACCAACGTCGTGGCGCGCTATGCCAACGGCGTCAAGCTCGTGATGCGCGACAAAGGCTGGCTGGGGCTGGGCACCTGCGCCGTGCGGTTCGAAGGGGACGAAGGCTGGGTGGAAACCGGGGACAGCGGCCGCATCGAGATGCATCCGGCCAGCCTGCGGGCCGGCAAGCGGATCTTCGACGTGGCCGGCACGACGCCCACCGCGCACATCCTGGAATTTCTGCGGTGCGTCAAGTCGCGCCGCATGCCGGCCGGGAATGCGGCGGTCGCCTGCCAGTCGCACATTGCCTGCCACGCGGCCT
Source organism: Pirellulaceae bacterium (assembly GCA_036821925.1). Classification (GTDB taxonomy): domain Bacteria; phylum Planctomycetota; class Planctomycetia; order Pirellulales; family Pirellulaceae; genus JAAYDI01. Next base: position 13,790 of record DAISIS010000085.1, on the reverse strand, counting down.
ACATCGCGTGGCAGCTGGGGCGCAAGGTGCAATTCGATCCGGCCCGGGACGAGTTCATCGGGGACCCGGAAGCCAATCGCATGCGGTGCCGCGCGCTGCGCGAACCGTGGCACGCCTGAGCGCCGACAGCACGCGCGTCTGCCTACCACCACACCATCGTTGCCTGGAGACACAGTTCATGTACCACCTGACACATTTACTGCTGGTCGGCAGCTTGTCCGGCCTGGCGTTCCTCACCGCCGGCGTGGCGCGGGGGCAAGGGGCGGCGGGCGGCGATGCCGCAGCGGAATCGCCCGCTGCGAAGCAGGCGCGGCTCGTGCGGGCGCTGGAAGCCCCCGAGCTGACCGCGGAGAAAGCTGCCGCGTTCGAAGAGCTGGCGGTGTGGGGCACCGCGGAGGTCATCCCGATCCTGGCGCCGCTGCTGGCGGACGAGCAGCTCGCGCACTATGCCCGCTTCGCCCTGGAGGCCAACCCGGACCCGGCCGTCGATGCACTGCTGCGTCAGTCGCTCGATCGGCTCGACGGCAAGCTGCTCATCGGCGTGATCAACTCGCTGGGCGTCCGCCGGGACGCGCAGGCCGTGTCCGCGCTGGCAGCGCGGCTGGCCCACGAGGATGTGGAAGTCGCCTCCGCGGCGGCCCATGCGTTGGGCTGCCTGGCCACCGCCGACGCCGTCGACGCGTTGACTGCCGCCCTCGCCACCCAGGCCGCTCCACACCGCGCGGGCATCGCCCGCGGCTGTGTCGTGTGCGCTGAGAACTGCAGCAAAGCGGGGGCGCGCGATCAGGCCGTGACGCTGTACGACCGCGTGCGCAGCGCCGATGTGCCAGCGGTCGTCCGCCAAGCGGCGCTGCGCGGCGCCATACTGGCCCGTGGCTCCGACGGCGTCACGCTGCTGGCTGAGCAGCTGCGGGCTGGCGAGCCAGACGCATTCGACGTCGCGCTGCGGGCGGCGCGCGAGCTGCCGCCGGCGGAAGTCGTGCCGGCGCTGATCGACAGCCTGGACGAACTGCCGCCGGAGAACGCCGCCGGCGTGATCCTGGCGTTGGGCGACCTGGGAGATGCCCGGGCCCTCGGCCCAGTCGCAGCCGCCCTGCAGGCCGAGAGCCCGCTGGTGCGCCGAGCGGCGCTGTCGAGTCTGCAGCAGATCGGCGACGCGACGGTACTGCCCGCCGTGTGGCAACTGGCGGCCGGCCCCGATCCCCAACTCGCGGAGGCGGCCCGCGCGACGCTGGCGGCCCTGCCGGGCCACCAGACCGACGAGGCCATCGTCGCGGAACTGGCCCGCCCCGGGGGGACCAGCCAGATCCTGGCGCTGGAGCTGATTGGCCGGCGGAGAATCGTGGCGGCGGTGCCGCAGCTGCTGCAACTGGCCAGCGGTTCCGATGGGGCGCTCAAGACCGCGGCGCTCCGGGCGCTGGGTGAAACCGTGTCGCTCGAGCAGGTGCCGGTGCTGGTCTCGGCCGTGATTGCGGCGCGCAGTGACGCGGAGAAGACGCAAGCGCAGATTGCGCTGACTTCCGCCTGTGTGCGGATGGTCGATCGTGATGCCTGCGCCCGGATGCTCACCGAGAAACTCGCCAGCGCTCCAGACGACGCCAAGACGATCCTGCTGGAACAGCTCGGCGCTATGGGCGGACCAGTGGCGCTCGCCTGCCTGGCCGATTGCGCCACCGACGAGCGGCCCGACACGCAGGACGCCGCCACCCGGATCCTGGGCACCTGGATCGGCGCCGATGTCGGCCCGGTTCTGCTGGATCTCGCGCGTTCGATCAACAACCAGAAGTTCAAGATCCGCGTGCTCCGGGGCTACATCCGGATCGCCAGCCAGTTCGGGCTGCCGCACGATGAGAAGATGGACATGTGCACCAAGGCCCTGGCCGCCGCGCAGCGCGACGAAGAGCGCGAGCTGGTGCTCAATGTGCTGGCGGCCGATCCGTCGCCCGTGGCGTTGCGGATCGCCGTCACCCAGCTCGACAACGCCGCGTTGAAGACGCGGACCGCCGCCGTGGCTGTCGCGATCGCCCAGATCGCCATCCAGACTGATCCGCAGGCCGTAGCGGAAGCGATGCAGGCGGTCATCCGCGCCGCGGTGGGCGGGGAAACGGAGTCCCGCGCCAAGGGGTATCTCGAACGGGCTCAGCAGCTGCTGGACATCGTGGCCCAGGACCAGGACGGCGTAACGACCGTTGAGCGTGGCGGACAACTGCTGCTCGAATACCGTTCGCAGCCGAATCCGATGAAAGTCTACGTCGCGCAGTGGACCACGCCGCAGGGAACACAACTGTTGCGGGACTCCCCAGCCGACCATGTGCACCACCGGGCGCTGATGTTCGCCTTGGGCATCGACAACTGTGATTTCTGGTCCGAAGAGCCGTCTCACCAGTACGGCAGGCAGGTCCCTGTCCAGACCGAGAGCACGGCGGTGACCCGCTCCGACGCCGGCGGCACGGCAGTGATCAAGCAGACGATCAACTGGGTCAGTCCCCAGAACGAAGTGCTGGCCGTGGAGTCGCGCGAGATCACGGCCCATATCGGGGTGATCGAAGCGGCTTCACTGCTGACCTGGGCCACCACGCTCAGGCCGACGCCGGAGAAGCCGGAGGTGACCTTGTGCGGCAGCCATTACTTCGGACTCGGCGCGCGGTTCGTCGAGTCGATGGACGCAGGTGCGACGTTCCTGACGCCGGGCGGCGAGGCGGGCACGAACGTGCGCGGATCGGAGAAGCTGACGCGCGCCCCCTGGTGCGCTCTGCGCGGGAACGCGGACGGCAAGCCGGTGACGATTGCCATGTTCGACGCTCCCGGCAATCCGCGTCACCCGGCCACGTGGTTTACGATGAACGACCCCTTTGCATATCTCAGCGCCACGCTGGATCTGGACACGGCAGTCGGCCTGAGCAAGCAGCAGCTGAAGATCACGCGTGACCAGCCGCTCCGGGTGACCTATGGCGTGGCGGCGTGGGACGGAGCTGTCGACGAAGCCACCATCGCGCGTGCCTACCGGACGTGGTGCGATTTGCCTTGACTTTGCCTTGACATGGGGCGCCGGTACAGCAGAGGGCGCTCCCTGGATCCGTCCGCAGCGGCCGGTCGGCGGCAGCGCCGATACCCTGCGCCAAACGGCGATCGTCTGCTAGACTGACAGGCGGCTTCCGCGCCGCCGAAGCGCCCCCCGCCGCAACGCGTCAGGCGGCCGCGGCGGCAACTCAGTGTCTTTTCAGGTCCCATTTCCCCGGCCCATTGTCCGGACCGGCAAACCCCGGGTGTGCCCGGCCGATGGCCGTCCCCGTATGAGCAAGCAAACCGTCCTATGAGCAGCCCGACGACTTCCGCCCCACGCGTGGCGGTCATTGGTGGAGGCATTTCCGGCCTGGCCACGGCCCATCGACTCGCCGAGCTTGCGCCCCAACTGTCCATCACGCTGGTGGACCGCGCCGACCGCGTGGGCGGGGTGCTGCAGACCGCCGAGCAGGACGGTTTTCTGTTCGAATGGGGGGCCGACAATTTCATCACCAACGTGCCGTGGGGCATCGCGCTCTGCCGCCGCATCGGCTTCGCCGATCAGTTGCTGGAGACGGACGATCAGCATCGTGGTGCGTTCGTCGTGCGCAGGGGCCGGCTGCGCAGGATCCCGCAGGGATTCATCATCATGGCGCCCGGCCGCGTGTGGCCGGTGGTGGTGACGCCCATTCTGAGCCCGTGGGGCAAGCTGCGCATGGCGGCCGAGTTCTTCGTGCCGCGGCGGCGAGAGGAGGGGGACGAGAGCCTCGCGGGGTTCGTCACGCGACGCTTTGGCCAGGAAACCTATGACCGGCTCGTACAGCCGCTCATCGGCGGCATCTACACGGGCGATCCCCGCCTGCTGAGCCTGCAGGCGACCATGCCCCGGTTCCGCGAGATGGAGCAGGGGCACGGCAGCCTGATCCGCGCGATCATGCGTCAGGTGGGGAGACGTACATCAGCGGACCGCAACTCCAGCGGCGGACGGTACAGCATGTTCGTGGCGCCGCGGCGTGGCATGTTCAGCCTGGTACAGGCCGTGGCCGACCGCCTGCCAGCCGGCACGATTCGGCTGGGGGCCGGCGTCCGCCGCATGGTGCGGCAGCAGGGCGGCGTCTGGACGCTGGAACTTGAAGGCCGCCACCCGCCTCTCCCGGCGTTCGACGCGGTCGTGCTGGCGACTCCCGCCAAGGCGGCCGCGGAACTGGTTCAGCCGCTCGACGGCGTCTTGTCTGACCAGCTGTCCCAGATCCACCATTCGGGCTGCTGTATCGTGTCCCTGGCGTACCAGCGCGACCAGGTGTCTCATCCGATGGACGGTTTTGGATTCGTGGTGCCCGCTGTAGAACGACGGGAGATTATCTCGGGCAGCTTTGCCAGCGTAAAATACCCGGGCCGTGCTCCGGACGGGCACGTGCTGCTGCGTGTCTTCATCGGTGGTGCCCTGCAGGAGGAACTGCTCGAACTGCCCGATGACCGGTTGCTGAGCATCGCCCACCGCGAGATGGCTCAGTTGCTGGGCATCCGCGGCGAGCCGTTCCTCCATCGCCTCGCCCGACTCCCGGCGTCGATGCCGCAGTACTATGTCGGGCATGGCGAGCGCGTGGCGACGATTCACCAGCGGGCTGCGGCGATCGGCGGCCTGTTCCTGACCGGGAACGCGTATGAAGGCGTGGGCGTGCCGGTCTGCATTCACGTCGGCGAGAAGGCAGCACAGCGAGTGGTCGACTACCTGCAAAACGGCGCGATCAAATGATGCACTATACTGAAGACGATTTCTCCCACAGTCCCCTGATGTTCTATTACGAGGTGACGCAGGCGTGCGATCTGATCTGCAAGCACTGCCGCGCCTCGGCCCAGGCGGCGGCCGATCCGCTGGAGCTGAATCACGCACAGTCGTTGGCGCTGATCGACCAGGTCACGACCTTTCCGAAGGTGCCGGTGATGGTCATGACCGGCGGCGATCCGCTCAAACGGGCGGACCTGTTCGAGTTGATTCGTTACGCGGCCGCCAAGGGGCTGCAGCTGGCCCTCACCCCTTCGGCAACGCCGCTGGCCACGCGTGAGGCGTTTGCCCGGGCACGCGAGGCGGGCATCCAGCGGCTGGGCATCAGCCTCGACGGCGCGGACGCGCGGACACACGATGCGTTTCGCGGCTGGGAAGGCAGCTTCGAGCGGACGCTGATCATGCTGCAGAACGCCCGCGAGCTCGGCCTGCCCGTGCAGGTGAACACCACGATCACCCGCCGCAACTTCCGGCAGATCGACCAGATGGCGGCGCTGCTGGCCGGCCAGGGGATCGCCATGTGGGCCACCTTCTTCCTCATCCCGGTCGGGCGCGGTGTGGAAGAGCAGCGTGTTTCTGCGCAGGAAATGGAGGAGGCGTTCGAAAAGCTGTGGCAGCACGCGCAGGTGCAGCCGTACAGCGTCAAGACCACCGAAGCCCCGCACTACCGGCGGTTCGTCATGCAGAAGGGCGGGGATCCGCTGGCCGGCCCGCACGGGTCGGCCGATGAGGGCCGGCACCGCGGTCATCGCGCACCGCTGGGGGTCGGCGATGGCAAGGGCGTCATGTTCGTCGGACACCGCGGCGAAATCTTTCCCGCCGGCTTCATGCCGCTGTTGTGCGGCCGGTTTCCTGATGCGAATGTGGTCGACACCTACCAGAACCACCCTTCGTTCCGCGCGCTGCGCGATCCGGACCAGTTCCACGGCAAGTGCGGCGTGTGCGAGTTCCGCCACGTCTGCGGCGGCAGCCGCGCACGAGCGTACGCAGTCTCCGGCGATCCGCTGGCGTCCGAACCTGACTGCGTCTACGAACCGGCGGCACCAGCGTCGCCATAGGACGTCCCGCCGGGCAGCATCCGCCAGCCACCCGGGCCGCCTGAACCGTCCGGACCGGCGTATCAGCCGGCCGCAATTTCGATGATCCCCAGCACGTTGATGCCGTACTCGCCGCGCGGGCCAGTCCACCAGGGAACGTCGCGATTGGCCACCCGGACGGCAAAGCGCGCATCGCTGCGCACCGACTCCGCGGCGTCGGGAAGCCACAGACCAATCTGCTGCCAGCCCGGTGCGACCCCGGCCGGCAGCGTCCCGGTCCAGGTGATCTTGTGGACCAGCGGCGTGTACTCGGCGTCGCCCGGCCGGAAGGGCTGCCACTGCCGCGGATCGGCGGCGGTGACCGCCAGTTCCGTCACGTGGCCCGCTTGATCGATCAGTGTCAGGCAGACGGGCCGGCGATTGTGCAGCGTGGAGAAGCCCCGGTTGATGAGTTCCACCTCCACGGTGAATTCCTCTCCTCCCTTGACCTGCTCCGGAACGGTGGACTTCTGCAGTTCGAGCCGGTATCCCAGATGGTCCTGGATATACTCAAACTGGCTCCGGGCCGCCGGCTGCCCGAGCCCATCTGCGAACCAGCCGTCGGACAGCGGCATCGCCGCCTGCTGCAGCGCGGCAGCCTCGACCGGCGCCTGCAGCCAGTAGTCAATGGAGTAGGGCTCCCCTTCCCGCTCCGAGTAGCTGTGCGCCAAACTGAAGCTGCTGTAATGATGCAGACGCATGTGGATCGCGGCGTTGAGCCCATCGACCCCTTTGCCACGCGCCGCCAGACCGTCGAAACCCTGGTCGCCCCAGAACAGTTCACCATCCACCGCTACGAACGAGCTCTCGCGCGTCATGTAATCGAATTCCGGATTGCCCGGCTGTCCGAAGTGCGGCGCTTCCGGCCAGGTACCACCGTCGGACGGTCCCGCGAGGAAGCCGTCGTTGTGGAACCCGATGCGGGCCGGCGGAGTGGGGGTGAAGGCGTTGTCGGCGGTCACTTCGCCCCAGGCGGCCAGCGCCGGCTGTTGCAGGACCAGCCGTTTGTACTTGGGGACCCGCACCTGCAGCATCCGCTCTTCCGGCAAGGCCTCCAGCAGGCGTTTGACGATGGCCGCCCGCGCCGCGTAGTCGTCCGGTGCGATCTTGGCCGCGTTGTGCCATTCCCCCCAGGCGCCGATGAACCCCGCCTGGAGCACGTAGATCACGTCGACGTTGCGGCGCACCAGCGGCTCGAGCTGATCAATGTGCCGCAACACCCAGTCCAGAGTCGGGCCTTCCTTGAGTCCCATGTCGCGCTCGTACGCAAAGCGGAGCACCGCCTTGAGACCGCGCTGACGCAGATTGTCGAGACTCGCCTGCAGTCGCTGCAACTTGTCGTCAGAGATCGGGCCAGCGGCGAATTCGGTCAGGTAACAGTATGCTTGCACCAGGGTGAGTCCAAAGGGCGCGAAGCGTGCCGCATCCAGGATCCACCAGTCTTCCTGGTAGAGCGGCGAGACTCGTCCAACCAGGTGGTGCGCGGGACCGAACGTCTTCCGCGCCGGCTCGGCGATCACCGTTTCGATACGCCAGCCCCGCTCCGGATTGCGCAGCCCCAGCCGCCCGCCCGGGTCGGTCGGGCGCAGCCCGTGATAGGTCGTGACCCGCACCGGCGGGGCGGCCGCGCCAATCGGCTCCCGCGTCAAACCGACGGTACCGAGCGCGACAGAGCCGCCGACGCCGGCGGCCGTCCCGAGAAAGGCACGACGTGTGGTCTTCATGATGGTGCTCCCGCATGCAGAGTGTCCATGACGTGGTTCTTCGCATCTTACCCTCTGGCCACCCGGGACTACAGTATGAACACCACCGTTTGAGCCGGTCCGCCGGACGGGCATGGAAGCCTGTGGTAGGGGTGTGCCGAGGCCGGATCCCGGGCGAAGTAGCGGATTCTGCGGGGAATTGTGTCACCGCCGCGCCTCCGGCGACAATATTCGGTAGTTGGAGGAGATATGCATGTCTCATGCGAAGAAGCTGTTTGAGACGCTGGTCCGGGAACATGCCGACATGTTGACCGTCTATTTGCGGTCGGCGTTGGGCAACGTCTCGGACGTCGATGATCTGTTTCAGGAAACGATGGTTGTCGCGTGGCGGCGGTTGGACGATTTCGACCATCCGCGACCGTTCGGGCCCTGGTTGCGCGGCATTGCCAGAAAACTGCTCCAGGCACACCACCGCCAGGAGCACGCGCGCCGCTATACACCAGCGACCCTGGATCGACTCGAGGCCCGCCTGGCCCAGCTGGGCCGTCATCCGGGCGACACCTGGCGGGACAAGCTGGAGATTCTGCGGGGCTGTGTGCAGGCGCTGCCCGAGCATTACCACGCCGTCGTCACGCTGCGGTACTTTCAGGAACAGGCGGTCCCGCAGCTGGCCCATACGCTCCGGCTGAGCATCGCGACCGCCAAGAAGCGGCTGCAGCGCGCCCGGGCACTGGTTCTGGACTGCATGGAACGCAAACTCGCACCTCTCAGCTCACCGGTTGACCCGTCATGACCCCTGATCCCTCCTGGAAAGAAGATGTGCTGCGTTTGGCCGGCGCCTGGATCGATGGGCACGACGACGGCGTGCCGGAGGCCGGCGCGGCGTCCCCGCCGCCCGAGCACGAAGAGGTGACGCAGCGGTACCTTGCCGATCTGCTGCTGGTCGACGCGCTGCTGTCGAACATGTCGCACGACGCCGCGCGCGTGCGGGAGCAGCGGATACGCCGGGTGATGCAGGCGTTGGACGAGCCGGCAGCCGCGGTGCCGGCGCGCGCCCGCATGCTGCGTTGGGCGCCACTGCTGACCGCCGCCGCCGTGCTCCTGGTGGTCGTGCTGGGGTCGTGGATCCAGTTTGCGCGGCAGTCGCTGGCCGACGACCTGCTGACAGCCGTCAACGAAGTCTCTGCCGAAGCGATTGACCGGGTGTATTCGTTTCAGCGGGTGCGGGCCGCGGGCGAGCCGGGTGGCGAGCCCGCCGGCAGGCTGTACTTGCGCGGCCGCGCGGGATTCGTCATCGTCTGCGATCAGGCGGTGCTGGGTCGAAACGCCGATCAGTTCTGGGTGGTGGTTCCGCCTCAGAATGTGTTCCTGTCTCACGATTTCCAGTGGATCGACGCCCGCGCGACCCAGGATGAAGTGGGGCTCCGCTTCGTGCAGCAGCTGTCGCTCGAGTCGCGGCACATCCCCTTGATGCAGCTGGCATCGGTCGCCGAACTGATGCAGCACGATTACGACGTGACCGTCAGCCGCGTGCAGTTCGGTCCGCGCGTCGCGGACTTGCTGCAGGGCCAGCGCCGCAGCGCCCGGACCGATCTGCCGGCCGTCATCCGGCTGTGGTCAGACCACGCGTCCCGGATCATCCAGCGCGCCGAACTCAGCTGGGCGCCCGACAACACCCTCGCACTGGAACTGCTGCCCGCGGAACCGGTTGCGGATCAGTGGTATGACTATCCAGCGCACTGCCAGGGCGTGCCTGCGGTACAGCATGTGCCGCAGGGACGTTGACGGTGCCCCACCCCTGTACTCAAGTTTCGTGTTCCGTGTCTACACAATCAGGAGAAGTGCTCAATGAAACGTCTTGTCATGATGATCGCAGTTGGCTGTCTTGCGCTGCCCGCCGTGGGAGCGACGCGTGCGGACGATGTTGACCAGCAGATTCTCGGCGCGTGGCAACTCCAGTGCACCACCCCCGACGGCGTGCAACGCACTCCCCTCGTGGTCGTCGGCCGCCAGTACGCGCGCTACGTGGCGTGGTACATCGGCCAAGGGGAACCACAACCGTTTAAGGATGTGCGGCTGCAGGGGGACAAACTGGTGGGTACCATCGTCCCGCCGGAACGGCCGGACATCACAGTCACCTGCGAGTCCTCGCTCAAGAGCCCTGATCAGTGCACGGGCACTGCTACGTACCGGACCAGAGACGGCGGAGACACCGGAAGCTGGAAGTTCGGCGGCCGGCGATTGGCGCTGTCGGCGTTCGACGAGGTCATGAAGTGGAAGCTCAGTTTCGTCACACCGGACCACGAGCAGCACGACGCGACCGTCACGGTCGTCGCCAAGAACAACCGGTATTATGCCTGGTACAGCGACGACGACCATGAACTGCCGGCGCGCGCCCTGACGATCCAGGGCGACCGTGTCGAGATGCAGCTGACCGGCGAGTCGCCGGAAGGGAGGCGTGTCGACGTCACGTTCCGCGGCACCGTGACCGGCGACACCGTGCAGGGCAACGCCGAATATCGACTGCCAGGGGACACCGGCAGCTTCCCCTTCAAAGCCCGGCGCGACTCCTGACGTACTGAGCAGTCAGCCGGAGTTGGTCTTGCCTCTGCCTCCCCGCGGGAGGCAGACGGCAAGATCCCCGCCGCCTCCACTGGCGACTGGATTGCAGTCGCGAAGAGTCTTGGCCGGTCACGACGCGACACAAACCGCGTCCTGACCGGCCCTTTTTCGTTTTGTCACCTGCGTTGCTTATGAGGTCGTGACGAGACAGGGCGCGACTGGCCGGGAACCGCTCGGAGTGCGTCGCGGAATGCGTCGGCGCTGAAGGCTTGGCCTCCACCGGCGGAATGGCAGAATGATCGACGGAGCTGGTGCTCGATCTGCCACGAATCCTACTTACACGGAATGCCCCCGACCCGCGTCAGCGACCGATTTCGGTCGACTGCGGGCAACGTTGGTGATTGCCAAGCTGGACCGGCTTGCCAGGAACGTGGCCTTTACGGCCACGCTGATGGAATCGGGAGCGGACTTACTGGCATGCGACATGCCCGAGGCGAATAAACTGACCATCCACATCCTGACGGCGGTGGGTGAGGATGAAGCTAGACGCATATCCGAGCGGACGAAGGCGGCCCTCGCGGCCTACAAGGCTCGTGGCGGTCAACTGGGGGCGAATCACCCGAAGTGTCGGGAGATCGCTCGCTAGGCCGGGAAACGGGGCAGTGTTGTCGGTGCTCGGCGCGTTGCGGAGCAAGCCCACGCCGCATACGCCGACATGCTGCCAACCATGACCCGTTTGCGGCACTCCGGCGCGTCGCTGCGCCAGATTGTGCGGTACCTAAACGAGGCTGGCTATACTACGCGGCAGGGGCAATCGTGGGATGCGACACAGGTGTGGCGGGTCTTGGGGCGTTGCGGGATGGAGAGCCACGGTGGAAGCGGTGGCTGCTAACACCTCGCGTTCTTGTACGAACCCTCCCCCTTCGTCTATGGCAATGTCGTCGTTGCGGGCACTTGGCGAGTACGGGCCCGTGACATGGAAGTTGGCGTCTGCTGGCCAGTTATACCTCTTTGGGCTGGCGGCGGCGGGTCGAGAGGCCCGAGTTTGTTGTTCATAAACGTCGCGCGCCACGGGTAGATAGGAATTTGATTTACGAGATGGCAATTTGGATCGCGTGCGATGAAAGTCATGGCTAAACTTAAGGTTAGGCAACGCCCCGGCAGAAAAAACGAACGCATTTCAGGATACCAGATATCTTCTTTCGATCGGTGCAGCGGCCGCATGAGAATCGGTCTGTCTCCCCTCTCCCCCCAGCAAGCTGCTTGCTGGGGGGAGACAGAAGTAAAGGGAGAGAGTTCCCAAGCTGCAATTACGTTTGGAACCAGCTGCAGGTATGTCCGATTGAACGACCGTATTCCGAACAGACGCGGCCCAACCCGGTAGAGGCATACGGGGGTCGATGTGGAGTGGCCGGGCGGAAGCGGGTAGAATTGGGTTTTTGGCGTGCGACAACAAAGGAACCATTATTGCGGAACGATTAAGTGATCTGGTGCCAGGCTGCGTCTACTTGATGGGATGTGGGGGTTTTCGCATAGTTGACTGCCGCCTGCTCGTATAGGCATGCGGAGGTGTGATGGTGAACGTTACCGGGCCACGCCATGATCAGTTGAACGATTCGCCTCGACGCCTATGCCGCTTGGCTCCGTGGACAGTGCTCTTACTGGCCGTCGCGGGCATGATCGCGCCGTACATAGTGTCCGCCGTGCGCGAAGCACGTGAGGAGGCGCGGCACATGCCGTATGTCGGCGGTTTTTCCAATTGGCCTGGCTGTTATGAGATACTCGGATCTGGCTCCCCACAGGCTGAGGTCATGCGTGCGCTTCGTGAGGGACTAGAATCCTTGAGACGAGCAGCACGTGAACAGCCGACTGCTCTTCGTTTCCGTGTGACGCAGTTAGACGCGAGCGGACTGGAACCGCTGTGCCGTTTCGAGAAACTGACTTCACTCGCCTTTACGGATGTCACACTCGATAGCTCGGTTGTCCGGCTCGTTAGCCGCCTTCCGCGCATTCGCTGCCTGCATTTGGCGGCCACCGGTATTGGCGACCGGGACGTCCAGTGGTTGGCTGAAATGAGAACGCTGGAGCGACTGGACGTTTCGCGTACGTCCATCACTGCCGACGGACTACAGGATCTGCGATTGGCGTTACCCCAATGCACATTCACCGTTGACTAACAATGACACGAGCAGTTCCCATGCGACCATAATTCCACCGATTGCTGCTCGCCGGTCGCCTGCCTCCCCAGAGGCATCCGCCGGTCGATGTTTGGATGGCGATGCCGAGGCGGGTAGAATCGGGGCATCAATGGCGTCCGATCAATCGAAGGATTTGGTGATTCATGAATCGTCCGGGGCAATTTAGAACGACAACGTTCGGCAAAAACCCATGGTGAACGGATCACGCATCAGACGAGTTTCCCGGATCAGTCTCCGCACGATGTTCGTCACCGTTGCTGCGCTTTGCGTGTTCCTGGGCATGAAAGTGAGACAGGTGGAGCGGCAGAGAAAGGCGGCTCTGTGGGTGAACGAGATGCAGGGGCGCGTCCTGTACGACTACGAGGTCGACGACAAAGGCAGCATGCTCTTGACTGGCTCTGCGCCCCCTGGCCCCGTCTGGTTGCGTGAGCGGACGGGTGTCGACTTTTTCGCACGCATCGTTTCGGTAGAATTGTCGCCGCCGGAGATCGCGTTTCACAGCCATCCACGGAAACAAGTCCATGTCAGTGAATTGTCACCGCTATCGGCACTCACGAGCATGAAGGTGTTGGATGCATCGGACACAACAGTCGCGGCTCTTTCACCGTTAGAAAAACTCACAGGATTAAAGCGACTGTACGTCGGCGGCACGTGGGTGTGTGACATTTCGCCACTGGCGAAATTGTGTAGCCTGACAACACTGCATCTTAATGATACTCCCGTCACCAACATTTCACCTCTGCGTGGGTTGGCGCACGTCGAAGAACTTTGGCTAAACGGCACTCACGTGGTCGACTTGTCACCGCTGGAACATCTGGAGCACCTTCGAATGCTCGAACTGTCGTACACTCCCGTGACAGACCTTGCGCCACTCAAGAGATTAGCAGCGCTGGAAATCCTGGGCATGGCGGGGACAAAGGTGACGTGTGTGGCCTCGGTTGGCGGCCTCGCTCAGTTGAAGACGTTGGACCTGAGTGAGAACGTCGTAGGTGACCTTACGCTGTTGACAGCGCTTACAAAGCTCGAGTGCCTGGACCTGGACCACACATCAACGGCGGACTTGCGCCCGTTGATAAACTTGAAGAGATTGAAAACACTGTACCTCGCTGGGACACGGGTCGTCGACCTGTCACCGTTGGCGCATCTGACAATGTTGACCGACCTCGACCTGAGCAACACTCCGGTCACCGACCTATCACCACTGGCGAGGATGCCCAGCCTGAGAAAGCTGGGCCTCTATGGCATCCAGGTTCGCTACGACGAAGTCGCCCGTCTTCGGAAGGCGCTGCCAGGTTGCCACATCACGTGGTGACGGGAGACAAGAGTCCCAACTAACGACCGATTTCCGGATCGTCTTGGCCTAACTCCGTAGAGGCATCCGGCGGTCAGTGTTTGGCGGCGGGGCTGGGCGCGGTAGAATTGGAGCCGTCGGGGCGTCCCGAGAATGGAAGGATTGGCAGGT
>DAISIS010000084.1:0-15177 GCA_036821925.1 Pirellulaceae bacterium | reverse complement strand
AAACGGCTTCTCGCCGGGGGTTGCCGACCGGTAGAACGTCCCCACCATCGGGCTGCGCACAATCACCATGTGCTCCTCGACCACTTCGGCAGGCGGCGCAGCGGGCGCGGCCGCCGCGGGGGCCGCGCTGGCCGCCCAGTTGGCCGGCGGGCTCGACGGGGTGGCGAGCGCCGGCGGTGCGACCGGCGATGCATAGACCATCTCCGCCCCGCGGCACAAACGGATGCGCTGCTCCGCCTGACGCAAGTCGACTTCCCGCAGGTCGTGCTGCTCCATCAACTCAACCAGGCGGCGAATACGATCGACATCGAAGACGTCGTCAGGACCGGTATCCGAGTCTGACATAGGGGGCCTCCGGAAAATGGCCTCTCTGCGGCAGGTGGCGCCTGCCGCACAGATGGAAGTTCTACGATTGGGACAGTGCGCGGCACGGGTCGCGCGTCAGGGCGTGCTGCCGGACCGTTCACCCCAGTCACATCGCCCTGGTCACACCTTGGGGGAGATAGTGTTGGCCGGCCGGGACACCCGCAGACCGTCAGGCAATCGATTCAGTCGACCACACAACGGTCCAGCTCCTTGGGCAGTGAGCTCAGCACTTCATGCCCGTCGCGAGTCACCAGGACGTCGTCTTCGATCCGCACGCCTCCCCACTGCGGGAGGTAGATGCCCGGTTCCACGGTGACCACCATCCCGGCCTTCAGCGGCCGGTCACTCAAGGTGGCCAGTCGGGGAGCCTCGTGGATTTCCAGACCGAACCCGTGACCCAGACCGTGTCCGAACTGCTTGCTGTACCCGGCCTTGGCGATCAGGCCCCGGGCTGTCGCGTCAACCTGGCTCATCAGGACGCCTGGGCGGATCGACGCGATGGCCTGCTCCTGCGCTTTCAACACAACTCCATATATACGTTCGAGTTTGGGCGAGATTCTACCGGTCACCAGGACGCGCGTCAAGTCGCTGCAATAGAGCCGTGCCGTGGCCCCCCAGTCGATCAGCAGCAGATCGCCGTCCCCCACACGCTGTTGAGTCGGCACGGCGTGCGGGAGTGCTGCACGGGCGCCGACCGCGACGATGGGTGGAAAGCCGCAGCCGGCGCCGCCGAAACGGCGAATCTGGTGCTCCAGCTCAAAGGCGATCTCCCGCTCGGTCTGTTCCGGCCGCAGGGCCGCGCGGATGACGCCAAACGCCTGCTCGGCCAGCCGGATCGCCTCGCGGATTTCGTCGACTTCGTGCCGGTCCTTGATTTCGCGCAGCCGCTCCACGAGGCCGTTGGTGGGCACCAGCGTCACGTGCGGCAATGCGGCGGCCAGACGATCGTGCAGCGCGAGTGAGATGGACGCCGCTTCGACTGCCAGACGTGTGACGCGGGCTTTCTTCACCACCGATTCCACCAGCCCCAGGGTCGTGCCGCTCGGGCTCCGGATGGCGACGTCCAGACCGCGGCATTCCTCCTCCAGCTGCTGCGCGTACCGCGGGTCGCTCAGCATGACCTCCGCGCCGGCGCCGACCAGCAGGTAGCTGTCGTCCCCGGTGAATCCGGTCAGGTACGTGACGTTGGTGAAGTTGGTGATCAGCGCGGCGTCCGCTCCCAGGCGGCGTACTGCGCTGGAGAGTCTTTTCCGCCGTTGTATGAATCGCGCCATGGTGAGTTGCTCGCAGAGGTGTCGAAGACGGGACGCCGGCTCTGGGGGATTCCATTCTAGGGCGGTCGGCGCTGCGCCGAAATCACCCGTGTCGGGAGCGGCGAGGCGGCAGCGGCTCACAGGCCGGATGGCGGTCCCGCTGTGCCATCCCGCCGCGCCGGCTGATTCCTTCGCATTTCGCGACTTGGTATGCTAGGCGTTCATCTGCCCGCGGCTGGCAGCCCGATCGATCCGACATGGGAGGAGTCAATCATGTTCTTCGTGGAATCCTATTCCGTAGCCATCGCGATGTGCGTCGTCACGATGCTCTGTTGGGGATCGTGGGCCAACACGCAGAAGTTGGCGAGCAAGGAGTGGCGTTTTCAGCTCTTCTACTGGGATTACTGCCTGGGCGTGCTGGTGCTGACGGTGGTCTTCGCGCTGACGCTCGGGAGCATGGGTTCGACCGGCCGGGGGTTCTTTGAGGATCTGAGTCAGGCGTCGCTGCGGAGCCTGGGCTACGCGTTTCTGGGCGGAGTCGTCTTCAACGCGGCGAACATCCTGCTGGTGGCCGCGATCGACATGGCGGGGATGGCGGTGGCGTTCCCGGTGGGCATCGGGCTGGCTCTGGTCATCGGTGTCGTCACCAATTACTGGAATAAACCCGAAGGGAATCCGCAGATTCTGTTCGCGGGGGTGGCGCTGGTAGTGGCGGCGATCATCGTCGACGCGCTGGCGTACCGCCGGATCCCCTCGAGCGGGACGACGGCCACGTGGAAAGGGATTGCTCTGTCGATCGTCTGCGGCGTGCTGATGGGGTTCTTCTATCCGCTGGTTGATTCGTCGATGCAGAAGCTGGAGGCGATCAAGACGGTGTCTGATTCCGGGCTGCTGACTCCCTACACGGCGCTCGTCTTCTTTGGCCTCGGGCTGTTCCTGTCCAGCTTTGTTTTCAATGTGGCGGTGATGAAATGGCCGTTCAAGGGTGACCCGGTGCCGTTGTCGGACTATTTCACGAAAGGCAACGCGCGGCTGCATGCCGTGGGGATCCTGGGGGGCGTGATCTGGGGCGTGGGGATGTCGTTCAACATTGTGGCGAGCGGAGTGGCGTCGCCGGCCGTGGCGTACGGTCTGGGTCAGGGGGCGACGATGGTCGCGGCGCTGTGGGGCGTGTTCATCTGGAAGGAGTTCAAAACGGCCGCCCCGGGCACCGAACGACTGTTGGCTCTGATGTTCGTGCTGTTTCTGATCGGTTTGAGTCTGCTCGTGTATGCGAAACTGCCCGGGTCGGCGGAGGCCACGGCGGCCCTGCTGTCGTTCTAGCGGGTGGAGGTCTGGAGGGAGGTGGATGCGATGGCCGGTAAGATCGTCGTGGTGGGCAGTTCGAACACCGACATGATTCTGCAGATGGAGCACATTCCGCGGCCGGGCGAGACGATTCTGGGCGGGCGGTTCGCGATGGCGGCGGGAGGCAAGGGGGCGAATCAGGCGGTGGCGGCGGCCCGCGCCGGGGGCCAGGTCGCGCTGGTGGCACGTGTCGGCCGGGACATGTTCGGCCGGCAGGCGCTCGAGGGGTTCCGGCGGGACGGGATCGACGTGCAGCACGTGGGGGAGGACGCGGAGGCTCCGTCCGGAGTGGCGTTGATCTTCGTGGCAGACAGCGGCGAGAACAGCATTGGCGTGGCCTCGGGCGCGAATCTCTGCCTGTCGCCGGCGGACGTCGAGCGTGCGGCGGAGACGATTGCCGCGGCGGACGTGCTGGTCATGCAACTCGAGACGCCGCTGGAGACGGTCCGGGCGGCCGCGGCGATTGCCGCGGCGCAGCAGGTCCCCGTCGTGTTGAACCCGGCCCCCGCGCAGCCGCTGGACGACGAGCTGCTGCGCCACATCACGGTGCTCACGCCGAACGAGAGCGAGGCGGAACTGCTCACGGGAGTGCGGGTGGCAGACGAAGCGTCCGCCGCAGCGGCCGCCGCACGGCTGCGAAGCAAGGGGGTCGCACGCGTGATTGTCACGCTCGGCGCGCGCGGCGCGTGGGTGTCGGCCGCCGAGTTCCAGGGGTTGGTGCCGGCCCGGAAGGTCAAGCCGGTCGATACGACGGCGGCGGGTGACGTCTTCAACGGCGCGTTGGCCGTGGCCATGTCCGAAGGCCAGCCGCTCGAACAGTGCGTGCGCTTCGCCAATGCGGCGGCGGCCGTGTCGGTCACCCGGCTGGGCGCTCAGCCGTCGGCACCGCAGCGGGCGGAGATCGAATCCATGCTCAGTGCGCCGTAGGCCCGCGCGGCGATCGGCCGGGGCACCGCCCGCGCGGGTCGTGTCCGGGGGCGTAGACGCGTGAGGCCGGGGGTCGTATCATTCCGTGCCGCGTGGCGCTAGTGAGTACGGGACCAGCATGGCAGTTGACAAGACGGACCATCGAGTGCGGCGGATGTTCGGCGCCATTGCGCCGGCGTACGACCGGATGAATCACCTGTTGTCGCTGAGCGTCGACCGCTACTGGCGGTGGCGCACCGTCCGCCTCGTGCGACCGGAGGGGCGGGCGCCGATCCTGGACGTCTGCACCGGCACCGGCGACCTGGCGTTCGCCTTCGCGCGCCGCACGCAGGGGGAAGTGCCGATCATGGCCACCGACTTCTGTCCGGAGATGCTGGCGATCGGCCGCACCAAGTCACAGCGGTCGGCTGTGTGCCGGAACGTGACGTTCCTGGAGGCCGACACGCAGGCGCTTCCCTTTGCGGCCGACACCTTTCAGATCGTCTGTGTGGCGTTCGGGCTGCGTAACGTCGCCGACACGGATCTGGGCCTGCGTGAGATGACACGGGTCTGCGCCCCGCAGGGGCGCGTGGCGATCCTGGAGTTCTCGATGCCGCGGCGGCAGCCGATGCGGGCGCTCTACGGCTGGTACTTCGGCCGGCTGCTGCCGCGGATCGGCCAGCTGCTGGTGCGGAACGAGGACGACGCGTACCGCTACCTGCCGGAGAGTGTGGGGGAATTCCCGGAGCGCGCGGAGCTGGTCCGGCGGATGGAAGCGGCCGGCCTGCGCGATGTGCACTACCGTTCGCTCACCGGCGGCATCGCGACCCTCTATGTTGGGGTGAAGTCGTAAGCCGCCTGAAAGTGCTGCCTGACGAAAGACTGACCCATGACCCCCGTCGCCCCGTCGCCCCGGCCGCCCTTTGTCGTCGGTATCACCGGCGCCAGCGGCGCGGTCTACGCCGTGCGCCTCATCGAAACGCTCCTGGAACTGGGGCACCACGTGCACCTGACGATCAGTCGCTCGGGGCAGACCGTGCTGCAACAGGAACTCGCGCGGGACGTGGACCTGGAGCACTTCGAGCTGGCCAGCCTGCAGCTGGCGGTGCCCGGCGGCCAGCTCGAGCAACTGACCTACTTCCACTGCGACGACTATCTGGCGCCGATGGCCAGCGGCTCGGCCCTGTCGTCCGGCATGGTCATCTGTCCCTGTTCCGGCGGCACGTTGAGTGCGGTGGCGCACGGCGCGAGCACGAATCTGATTCAGCGCGCGGCGGAGACGCACTTGAAGGAGCGGCGGAAACTGATCCTGGTGCCGCGCGAGACACCCGTGTCGCTGGTGTGCCTGGACAATATGAAACGCGCCTGCCAGGCGGGGGCGATCGTGATGCCGGCATCGCCCGGCTGGTACCAGGGCGTCCACTCGGTGCGCGATCTGGTGGACTTCATCGTCGCCCGCATCCTGGACCACCTGGACGTCGCGCACCAGCTGTCCCGGCGGTGGGGCCACAGTTGACCCGGGGAATTGCCGACATGTGGACGCGTCTGCGACAGTTGCTGGAAATGATCCGCTTCAGCCACACGGTCTTCGCCCTGCCCTTTGCGCTGCTCGCGGCCGAGATGGCGTGGTGCGTGCCCACGGTCCAGGGACGGGCCGTCCCGTTTCGTTGGCGCGAACTGGCCGGGATCCTCGTCTGCATGGTGTGTGCGCGCAGCGCGGCGATGGCGTTCAATCGGCTGGCCGATCGGGAGCTCGATCGACTCAATCCGCGGACCCGCCACCGCCACCTGCCGGCCGGTGTCCTGACGGTGCGCAGCGTGGCCGTGTTCGCCGCCCTGATGGCGGCCGGCTTCGTAGCCGGCACCACCCTGTTTCTGCCCAACCGGCTGCCACTGTATCTCGCGCTGCCGGTGCTCGGGTTCCTGCTGGCGTATAGCTACACCAAACGGTTCACGTGGGCCGCGCACTTCTGGTTGGGTGCCGCGCTGATGCTGGCGCCGATCGCGACCTGGATCGGGCGGCGCGGCGCATCGGTGCTCGGCGACGCGCGCGATCTGCTGCCGGCCGTGACCCTGGGACTGGCTGTCCTGCTGTGGGTCGCCGGGTTCGACATCATCTATGCGTGTCAGGACGTCGAGTCGGACGTGCAGACGCGGCTGCACAGTGTGCCGGCACGCATTGGCCTGCGGCGGGCACTCCAGGTGGCGGCGTCATGTCACCTGCTCATGGTGTGCGTCCTGCTGACCCTCCCCCTGGGACGCTACGCCGGGGGACCTCCCCTGCATCTGGGATGGATCTACTGGACAAGCATCGCCGCGGTCGGCCTGTTGCTGGTGTACGAGCACTGGCTGGTGCGTCCGGACGACCTGTCTCGCGCAAACACCGCCTTCTTCCATGTCAACGCGATCATCAGCATCGGACTGTTCCTTGTCGTCACCGTCGACCTGTGGACGTGATATAGCGAATTGACCTGTTCTTCAGCGCTCGCCCTGTGCGAGCATGTTACATTTGCCAGGTGCGCCGTCTGCCGTGTCGGGGCGGACGGGAGGGTGCGGCGTCGAGCGGGTCGAGATAAGGAGACACACGGTGAAGCGGAGGTCTTTGGCGGTGGCGGCGATGCTGCTGGTCTTGACGGCGGCCGGTTGCGCGCGACAGGGGGAACGGACACGAGTCGACGTTGCTGACGAGGCACCGGATCCGGGCCAGGTCGTGGCGCCGGGGGCGGAGGCCGTGGCCCCCAGCGACGTACCGGACGAGTCGGGCCAGCCGGACGGCGCGGGCGCTGCGAGTCCGGCCGCGCCGCCGCCGGCTGCGGGCGGTGCTGATGTGCCGGACGCCAGCCCCGCGGTGGAGGCTGCGGCGGGCGAAGGGGGCGGCGCGGCGCCGGAGCCGGCTGCCGCACCGCTCGATCCGGCTGTGACGGCCACGGTGCAGCCGCTGCTGGTGCAGATGGCCAGTGAGGCGAGCATCGAGCGGCAGGCGGCCGCCGAGGAACTTGATGCGCTGGGCGCGGCGGCGATGCCGTATGTGGCAGCTGCGCTGCGCGGCGGAACGGAGGCGGAGAAGCGGGGGGCTGCTGTGTTTCTGATCGGCCGCGTGCCGCTGGACGATGACGCGGTGCTCGCGGCGTTGATCGAAACGCTGGGGGCAGACGACGCGGTGCTGCGCCACAGCGCTTTGCAGGCGGTCGAGAAGCTGCCGGAGGAACGACTCGTGCGCTCGCTCCCAGCGCTGACGGCGCTGGCCAAGAACGCGGGCGAGGAGACGGCGTATCGCGTGCGCGCGGTGCGGGCGATGGCCAAGCCAGGGGCGGCCGCCGCGGCGGCTGTGCCGGACCTGCTCGAACTGGCCCGCGACGACGGGGCGCCCGAGTTGCAGCGGTCCGCTTGCGACGCCATCGCCAAGGTGGCACCGCCGCACGAATCGGAAGCGTTCTTCCTCGAAGTCTTGCGGACCGGCACGGACAAGGATCTGCGCCGCCTGGCCGCCCGCCGGCTCGTCCAGGAAGCCATGTCGCCCGAGTCGGTCACGGGGTTGATCGCGGCGTTTGGCGACGCGGAGGCGGACGTGCGGAATGCCGCCCGCGACTCGATCGTGGCGATCGGCCGACCGGCCGTGCCGCAGCTGATCCAGGCGCTGGAAGAACCCAACGTCCAGATCCGGCGGCAGGTGGTCTTCACGCTGGGCAAACTCGGCGCGTTGGCCGTCGATGCCGCCCCGGCGCTGCAAGCGCGACTGCAGGATGCTGATCCGCAGGTGCGCGCCCTGGCCGCCGCTTCCCTGCGCATCATCCAGGGCCCCTGAGCGAGGCGGGTCGGACGCGCCTGCCGAGTTCTGCTGCGTGGTCCGCCGGTGGACAGGCCGCCGACCGCTCTCTACACTCGACCGCGGCCACCGCCGCAGCCGTCCGCGAGCAGCGGCAGCTGACCGCGGACGGGACGCGGGCCGGCGGGGAGCCTTCTTCAGACACAGATCGGAGCGGCACGTGCGGTCGAATTCCCAACCATCGCTGAGCAGTGTGCGGGCCAAGGTCGAGGCGGGCGAGCGGCTCTCGTTCGACGAGGGCTTGTTCCTGTTCCGCCCGGATGTGTCGCTGCACGAAGTGGGGGCGCTGGCCAATCTGGTCCGCCAGCGGATCAACGGTCGCGCCGCGTACTACAACATCAACACCCACCTCAATCCGACGAACGTGTGCATCTATCGCTGTACGTTCTGCGCCTTTCGGTCCGATCTGCGCGACCCGAAGGGCTACGCGATGAGTGACGAGCAGATCCTGGCGCGGGGCCGGGAGGCGGTGCAGCACGGATGCACCGAGATGCACATCGTGGGCGGGCTCCATCACCAGCGGGGCTATGACTGGTATCTGCGGATTGTCCAGCTGCTGCACGAGGCCTACCCGCAACTGCATCTGAAGGCCTGGACGGCGGTGGAGATCAACTGGTTCGAACATCTGACGAAGCGGCCGGTGCGCGCGATCCTGCAAGAGCTCCGCGAGGCAGGGCTGGCCAGCATGCCGGGCGGGGGTGCGGAGATTTTTCACCCGGACGTGCGCAGTCGCATCTGTGAGCACAAGGCGGACGCGACCAAGTGGTTTGAAATCCACCGCACCGCGCACGAGCTGGGAATACCGACGAACTGCACGATGCTGTACGGGCACATCGAAAACGATTACCACCGCGTCGACCATCTGCTGCGGCTGCGCGAGCTGCAGGATGAAACAGGAGGCTTCCAGACGTTTGTGCCGTTGGCCTTTCATCCCGAAAACACCGGACTCAGCCACCTGCCGAAAGCCTCGGCCCTGACCGACCTGCGCGTGACCGCCGTCTCGCGGCTGTTGCTCGACAACATCCCGCACATCAAGGCGTACTGGATCATGCTGGGGATCGGCACAGCGCAGGCGGCCTTGTCCTACGGCGCCGACGACCTGGACGGGACCGTGCGGCACGAGCTGATCTATCACGATGCCGGCGCGACGACGCCGGAAATCCTGTCCGTGGCCGAGATCCGGCGGTTGATTGCCGAAGCGGGGTACGAACCGGTCGAGCGGGACACGTTGTACCGGCGGGTCGTGCGGGACGAGGACGGCGTGGCGGGAACGCCGCACCCCTGCCCGGAAGGCTGAGGCCAGGCCGGCCGTCGGTGGGTGAGGAGCTGCCCCCGCACGCAATAGCTGCGGCGGCTGGGCTGCGGCGTGGGGACGCGGGGGCGCGGGAACGCGGGAACGCGGGGCGGGGTGTTCAGTCGCGGGTGAAACGCACTTCGCCGTCGACGATCACACGCACCGCACGGCCGATCAGCTCCGCACCTTCAAAGGGAGTGTTGCGGCTGCGCGAGCGGAACTCGTCGCAGCGCACGGTCCAGCGGACGTCGGGGTCGATGATGGTCACGTCGGCGTCGGCGCCCACCTGGAGTGTGCCTTTGGAGAGCCCCAGGGCCAGGGCCGGGTTGATCGTCAGCTTCCGGATGGCCTGGGGCCACGTCAGGAACTGCGGCTCAATCAAGTGCTTGATGACCAGCGACAGGGTGGTTTCGAGGTTGACCATGCCGAACGGCGCTCGGTCGAGTGCCTGCAGCTTCTTTTCTGACGCGCGGGGTGCGTGGCAGCTGGTGATGATGTCGATCGTATCATCGACCAGTCCGGCGATGCAGGCGTCGACATGGTTCCGCGATCGCAAGGGGGGATTGACCTTGCAGTTCGCATCGAACGTGCGCAGGATGTCGTCCGTCAAGCTGAAGTGGGCCGGGCAGATCTCGGCGCTGACCCCGGCGCCGCGCGACTTGAAACGCCGGATCAGTTCCACGCTGCCCCCGCTGGAGATGTTCATCAGATGCAGCCGGCCACCGGTGTATTCGGCCAGCCGCAGGTCGCGGGCGGTCATGACATCTTCCGCATCCGACGGCATGCCGGTCAGGCCCAGCACCATGGAGGTCAGCCCCTCGTGCATGATGCCGTCGTGGGACAGCTCCAGCACTTCCGGGTGATTCAGGATCGGCACGTCGAACATCAGGCAGTATTCGAGTGCCCGCCGCATGAGTTCCGTGTTGTGAATTGGCCGGTCGGCGTCGGTGAATCCGACGGCGCCCGATTCGACCAGGCTGCCGATCTCGGCCAGCTCCTGCCCCTCGCGATTCTTGCTCACACAGGCCAGCACAAAGACGTGGCAGTTGCGGGCGCGGGCCGCCTTCTGACGCACGAATTCCACGCTCGCCTGGGTGTCGATCGGGGGGTCGGTGTTGGGGATGCAGGCCACGGAGGTGAACCCGCCGGCCAGCGCCGCGGCCGTGCCCGACTCGATGGTCTCGTCCTCTTCACGCCCGGGCTCCCGCAGTTCGGTGTGCATGTCCACCAGCCCCGGCGTGACGATCTTGCCGGTCGCGTCGATCACGGTGGCCGACCCGTAATCCTCCACACCGATAGCCGCCACCCGCTTTCCCTCGATCAGCAGGTTCGTCACCCGATCCAGATCCTGGCTGGGGTCGATGACACGCCCGTTCTTGATCAGCAGCGAAGGCATCGTTCTCTTTCTTCTCCACGCGGAAACGAACTGGACTTCACCCGTGCGCGACAGACCCGCGGCAGGTGCTCTGCTGGCGCTTGTCGCGGGCACCTGCCACCAGCCACAGGGCGGCCATGCGGACGGCCAGGCCGTTGGTGACCTGATTGAGGATCACCGAGTGCGGGCCGTCGGCCACGTCCGGCGTGATCTCCACGCCGCGATTGATGGGCCCGGGGGCCATGATCAGGATGTCCTTCTTGGCGCGGGCCATGCGGTCCGCGTTCATGGCGTACAACAGCGCGTACTCGCGCACCGACGGAAACGGACGCGTGTATTGCCGCTCGAACTGGATGCGCAACAGGTTCAGCACGTCGCAGCGCGGCAGGATGCTGTCCAGACTGTACGCCACCTCCACCCCGAACTCCTCCCAGCCGCGCGACACCAGCGTCGACGGTCCGCAGACGATCACGTGCGCGCCGAGCTTCCGCAGTCCCCAGATGTTCGACCGCGCCGTGCGGCTGTGCGCGATGTCACCGACCAGCGCCACGGTCAGGCCGCGCACTTCCCCCCGCGTCTCCCGGATCGTCATGATGTCCAGCAGCCCCTGCGTGGGATGCTCGTGCGTGCCGTCCCCCGCGTTGATCACCGCACAGTCCACGTGATCCGCCAGCAGGTGCGGCGCACCCGGCGTGTGGTGCCGCATCACCATGACGTCGACGTTCATGGCCTCGATGTTCTTGGCCGTGTCGATGAACGTCTCCCCCTTCGACAGACTGCTGCTCGACGCTGTGAAGTCCACCACGTCCGCCCCCAGACGCTTCGCCGCCAACCCGAAACTGGTCCGCGTGCGCGTCGAGTTCTCGAAGAACAGGTTGGACGTCGTCTTGCCCTCCAGCAGGGGCAGCTTGCGGCGGCAACCGTCGGTCGCCCGCTTGAAAGCAAAGGCCGTGTCCAGGAGCGTCGTCAATTCGTCGAGCGTCAGGCTCTCCAGATCGAGCAAATCGCGACGGGTCCACGTGTCCGGGTGAGGCATGAACTCGGCAGGGTCCCTGCTCATCGCACCATATCCTTGTTCTTCCGAGAAGCGTCGTTCCGGGAAGTGTCGTTCGGGGAAGCGTCGTCGGTGTCAACCGCCAGGCGATGCCACGCTGCCTGCAGGGCCAATCCGCCGGTCCACCGGCCAATTTGCCTGCCACCGGCCAACTGCCGGCCACCCTCTGCAGGCCGCCAGCAGCGGCGCAAAAATGGACGCGGAGCTTCGCCCGGACAGCGACGGTTTGCGGCGGGCACATGATTCTAACACTCAGCGGATTGCCTGCAAGCAGATCCTGACAGCAATCCGTCGCTGCGGTAATCTGGATCTATGGCGCGACTACCCCAAGTCCTTCTGCTGTCCGAAGATCGCCGCCGGCGGCAGGCCTGGGAACGCAGTCTGGGGCAAGCGGTCGAAATCCATACCGAGGCGGCCCCACCCGACGCACCAGAAGTGGTGGTCACCGATCGCTGGCCGGTCGGCGAGCGGTTGGGCAGCCACGGCGACCTGCTGCTGCGGGGGGAGATCGGCATCGTGGGGGTCGGCATCGAGGGGCCGGCGGACGTGGTGCTGCCCGCCGACTGCTCCGCACGCGAACTTCGCCTCGCCTGCCGCCTGCTCGGCGAGATCATCCGCCTGCGCCGCCGCCACCGCGAAGACCGGCACCTCCAACGCACGCTCCGGCAACTGGCCTACCGCGATGCGCTGACCCACCTGGCCAATCGCCGCGCGTGGGACGAGCAGCTGGCCACACGCCTGGAGGACGTGCAGGGCAATCCGGTGAACCGCAGCCTGTGCGTCGCGCTGCTGGACCTCGACCTGTTCAAGCATGTGAACGATCGGCTCGGACACGCGGCCGGCGACAGCGTCCTGGGCGCCGTCAGCGCGCGCCTGGCGGCCGGCGTGCGGCAACGCGACGTCGTGGCACGCGTCGGCGGGGATGAGTTCGCAGTGATCCTGGGCGGCCTCGAACCGGATCAGGCCGGCCGCGTGGTCGAACGCGTCCGCCGGTCCGCCACGCATGCGATCGCCGATCCCTCGGGAGCAGTCTGGCAGGTGACCGCCAGTGCGGGCTACGTGACCGTCCTGCCGGGAACGCAGCTGACCCCGCAGGACGCGATGGCGGCGGCCGATCGATGTCTGCGGGAGGCCAAGGAGCAAGGACGCGATCGGACGATCGGCGCCCCGTACACGGCCGCGGGCTAGGTACCTCGCCGGGCGGCCTGTCTTGCCGACGCCGGCCGGGCCGGCCGCGGCACGCGCCACAGCGCCCGCTCTGGCCACTGGATTTTTCTGAGCAGATCCTCTCAAGTCGGGTGCTGTCAGTGCCGATAACGCTGACTGTAACGGTCGGGTGGATTAGGAAGCTGCGGTTGTTTTTGCCGGTCGCAGCGAATCGATGTGCGATGCACGCACATGAGGAAAGGTCTCCCAGGATGGCGACACGAACGGAAATACGTCACGGAACTCTGTCGATTCTCGCGATCCTGACCGTCGCGGCGACCACGGGCTGCACCGCCTTGCAGGGTGGTCCCGATCTGATGCTGGACCCGCGGACGCACGAGCCGACCGATCCACAGGCGATGGTGGTGGTGGAGTTGCGTGACGGGGGCCAGGACAGTGAGTACCTGCGTGCTCCGCTGACAGACACGATGCTGGTGCAGGACGCGTTGAAGGGGTCAGGGGCGACCCGCCGGTTTCGGCGGATGAACATCGTGCTGGTGCGGCAGGCGCCGGACGGCACCAAGATCCGGCTTCCCGTGAAGTACGACGTGAATCGGCAGCAGGTGGTGGACACGAACAACTACGCTATGCACGCCGGCGACTGGCTCGAAGTGACCAAGGACAACTCGACGATGCTCGATCGCATGCTCGAGTCGGCGGTGGAACCGCTGCGGCCCATGATGCGCGACTACCGCGACTGACCGGGCCCGGCGTGTGCGTCACGCCGGTATCACGCCGCCATGCGCCAGCGGGTCTGGAACAGCCAGATCATCAGCGCCAGCAGCAGGGCATTGAGCGCCGCGGTGAAGGCGATGTAGCCGCCGCAGGGCGCCCAGCTGAACGCTGCGGCCGCTTGTTCCTCGAGTTCGTCGGAACCCAGGTCGATCTTGAGCGGCACGTTGAAGGCTGCCACGAACGGGCTGGTAAACGAGGCGGCCAGGACCGATTGGACGACGTGCGGATCGGCCTGCACCGTATGGGTGAAGGCAACGGCGGCCAGCGGCGCCGCGAACAGGACCACGATCAGCAGGTAGGTGGTCATCATGCTGATGGACGTCTTGCGGAACATGACGGACGAGAAGAGGGCGAGCATGGCGGTGTTGAGGCAGGTGGCCAGGACGATCAGCGTGTAGGCGGCGACCGGCAGGAGGTTGTCCCAGTAGACGGAGACCATGATGCAGGCCAGCAGGAGTGGCCACAGCAGGAACAGGGTCAGGACGCTCGAGACGCGCAGGCCGGCCCGCAACTTGCCCGACAGGATCTGCCACGGCGTGAGGGCCGTGGTCAGCAGCAGTTCGAGCGTCTGGCGTTCGCGTTCGCTCGTGACGCTGCCAGCCGAGAAGACGGGGCCGACCAGCATGTTGAAGACGACCACATACGCCACATACCACGCCGCGTGCTGCGGACGGATGTACAGGCACCACGCCATCAAGGGGATGGCCACGAACATGCTGACTTGAATCACCACGCGCAGCATGAGGGTGCCCTGGCTGAAGATCTCGCTGCGGATCTCCTTGTCGTAGACCGGGTTGACACGGTCTTCGAGCAGAGTGTCACGTTTGGCCGGGGCGAACAGCCGGTCGGGAAACTGGTCGCGCTGGATCACCAGGCCCACGGCCTGCTGCGCTTCGACCTCCAGGTCCACCACTTCCTGTCCTTCGGCACCGACGTCGGGCGGATGCAGCAGGCGGGTGCTGGTGTTGACGAACAGGGCCAGCGAGACGGCGGCCGCGGCGCCGGGGATGACTGTCACGGTGCACAGCAGGCGGAGCTCACCCCAGTCGCGGGCCAGCACCCAGAACAGGACGCCGGCCATGGCCAGCGGCAGGATCACCAGGTACGACACCACCAACGACGCGGCGGTGCGTTGGAAGTAGCTGCTGCAGGCGATCCCGATCGCGCCGAACGTGATGACCGACGCGATCAGTCCGAGGTAGGCGGCCAGCACTTCGTAGGGCGACACGCCGCCCAGCGGCAGGCAGAGCATGATGATGGGGAGCGACGAGAAGACCAGGACCGCCAGGTATGCCAGCGAGGCGATGGCCTTGCCCAGCACGATGGCGCCGGGTCGCAGCGGACTGGCCAACAGCATCTCGTAGGTCTTGCGTTCCTTCTCGCCGGTGATCGCGCCGGCGGCGAAACTGGGGGTCATCAGCGACGCCAGCACGTACTGGCCGAGAAAGAACATGTCGACCAGCTGGCGGGCGTCCTCGGACCGCTGGGACAGATCCAGCCGCTCACCCTGCGGCCAGGCGAAGTACACGATGGCCGCCAGCAGTGCCTGGTAGACCAGCAGCAGCACGAAACCGCGGAACATCCGCAGGTTCACGAGCAGTTCGCGCTGGAGTACCGGATTTTCCCACACGTACATCGGCTGCACCCGGTGTGCCAGGACACACGGCTGCTCAGAACGTGCGCGGCGTCACGCGGCCCTGCACACGACACGGCAGCCCCTGAATGCGCAAGAACCCCTCCGCATCGGTCTGGTTGTACGAGCCGCCCCCTTCCATGGTGGCGATCCCCGCGTCATACAGGCTCTGCGGGCTGGTG
>DAISIS010000083.1:0-15264 GCA_036821925.1 Pirellulaceae bacterium | reverse complement strand
CGAACGTGTGCGCCCCCCACTCGCCGATGCAGCTGGTGTGGAAGTCATAGAAGCCCCGCCACCCGCCGGCCACGTAACTGGGGTTATAGGGGCGCCAGGGGCAGGAGCCCAGCCACGCGTCCCAGTCGACTTCATCTTTGGGCGGCTCCGGCGCTTCCGGCAGCCAGTCGTGCCGCATCTCGGCCGCGTCCCAGGGGGCGATGTGAGCGTACGCCGTGTGGACCTTGCCCAGTCGGCCGGTCCGAGCCATCTCGATGCAGAACACATGGTTGGGCTCGCTCAGCCGCTGCGTGCCCGTCTGATAGACACGCGCATAGCGGCGGGCCGTCTCCACCACCGCGCGCCCTTCGGCAATCGTCATGCACGAGGGCTTCTCGCTGTACACATCCTTCCCGGCCCGCATGGCCAGGATCGCGGCCAGGGCGTGCCAGTGGTCGCCGGTGGCGATCACGACGGCATCGATGTCCGGACGCACTTCCAGGAACTCGTTGATCTCCGGGTACATGGCACAGTCCTGTGTGCCGTAATGCTTGTCGACGTACTCCTTGACCGCCAGCCGCTGTTTCTTCTGCAGGTCGCAGATCGCCACGAACTGCACATCCGGGTGCTGCATGATCCACTGGACGTCGTGCATGCCACGACCGTGAATGCCGATGCCAGCAGCGATGATCCGCTCGCTCGGTGCCACCGCGCCGTCTTTGCCCAGGGCGGAGGCGGGCACGATACAGGGGGCGGCCATCAAAGCGCTGGCCCCGACGGCCGTCTTGAGAAATCGCCGACGCGAGAAAGCCGATTTGTCCGGCATAGTTGTTCTCCTTGGTGTGACCTGGCGGGCAGGAATGGGGTGGGCAGTGCCGCGGGGCAGAATGCGGCGCAACCGGAACCTGAAACCTAGCTGGATCGTCCTACATCTCAGGGGGGCGTGTCAAGCAGTGGTGCCACGCGTTTCCCGCCGGCGCTCCGGCCGGACCCCCGGGGCTTCTGCGCGGGACGCACGCGTCGTATCATGGACGGAGCGTGCCGCCCGGTGCCGGGATGTGCCCCGCAGAGCGGGAGTGCGATCCGCAGAGCGGGATTGTGCCCCGCAGAGAAAGTGTGGTGGACTCGTGTCAGACGCGCAGCCTGCAGACCGGTACCTGGCCATTAAGGTCGTGATGATGCCCCGCGACACCAACCCCTACGGCACGATCTTCGGCGGCGTGATCCTGAGCTACACCGATCAGGCGGGCGCGGTCGGCGCCCACCATGAGATCCGCCGCGCGGGCTGGCCGCATCAGACGCTCGTTTCGGTGGCCATGAAAAGCGTGGAGTTCCACCGCCCCGTCTTCGTCGGCGACACGGTGAGCTTCTGGACACGCCTGGTGCATGTGGGACGCTCCTCCATCACCATGCGCGTGGATGTCGAGGCCGACCGCTACGGCGAGATTACGCACCTGACCGAGGCCGAAGTGACTTACGTGGCGGTGGACCTCAGCGATGGCCAACGCCGCACCGTGCCCATCCGAGGCAGCGCCGACCCGCTGCCGCAGACGCAGTGACGCACCCATGAAATACCTGCCCCCAGTCCCGGCCTGTCTCGTCCCCGTGCTGCTGCTGTCGGCAGTCGCTGCCCGCGGCCAGGAGATCGCGGAAGTCGCCGCAGTCGCGGAAGTCGAAAAAACAGCGGAGATCCGGGTGGAGCCCTATGCATCGCAGCCGACTGCCGGCGAGATGGAGTTCGTTGCCGCGTGGAAACGGTTTCTGCTCAAGCAGGGGGAGCCCCATCCCGGACGCTACGTGGCCGACCTGCCGTTCTCATTCCGGTGCGGCGAGCGCAGCAGCCGGGAATGGGTCAAGATCGAAACGGCACAGATCGAATCCGGTGCCTGGCTGGACGACCGCACCCGCATGCACACGCTGCGCTGGAACGACGACCAGACCTCACTCGCCTGCGAGATGCAGCTGACCGAATTTCGGGACTTCCCCGCTTTCCAATGGGTCGTCCGGGTCCGGAACGACGGGCCAACGGATGTGGCCCACGTCCACGATTTCTGGGGCATCGATACTTGCTGGAACAGTCCGGACGGCGCGATGCCCACGCTGCATCGTTCCGTGGGCTCGCCAGGCCACGAAGACGATTTCCACTTCCGCAGCGAGGTCATGCACAATTCGATGTGGGACAAACGCCGCCGGATTGCCATGGACACTCCAACCAATACGCACTGGGGACAGACCCACTCGTATAACCTGCCAGCCGACAGACGCGCCAGCGCAGTCTGGCTCCCCTTCTTCAACTACCAGACGGGCCCGGACGGACTCATCACCGGACTGGGTTGGAGCGGCGCGTGGCGCGCGTACTTCGACCACCAGGGGGAAGGGCGGTCGACGATCCTGGCCGGAGTCGAGAACCTCAACACGATTCTGCATCCGGGCGAAACCGTCCGCTCGACGCTGAATCTGGTCCTGTACTGGCAGGGGGAAGTGCTGCACGGCCAGAACATGTTCCGGCGGCTGGTGCTCCAGCACTACTCGCCGCGCATCGACGGCCAACTGGTCGCACCGCCGGTATCCGGACTCGTCTGGGGTGGCGTGCCGTCGGCCGAGCATCTGGAAGCGATCGGGAAGCTCCGGCACTATCAGATCCCGTGCGACGTGTACTGGTTTGATGCCGGCTGGTACGGTACCGGCGTCGTCCCGTCATATTCGGTGTTCGAAGGGGACTGGGGAATCATGGCGGGTGACTGGCGCCCGAATCCGAACTGGCACCAGGGCACTCTGCGGCCGGTGAGCGACGCGGCGCACGCGGCCGGCATGCAGTTCCTGGTCTGGGTCGAGCCCTGCCGTGCCATTCACGGCCGCCCCATTACGCTCGAACACCCCGAGTATTTCCTGACCGGCAATGCCGGCGGCCAGCTGCATGACGGGCAGACCCTGTTGTTGGATCTGGGCCGACCCGAGGCGCTGCAATGGGCCATCGATGTGGTCGGCGGCCTGATCGCCGACTACAACATCGACTGGTACGAAGAGGACTTCAACATCGATCCGAACCCGTATCTGGAGGCGGCCGCCGAACCGGACCGCTGGGGGCTCAATGAGATGCGGTTCATCGAAGGCCACTTCGCTTTCTGGGATGCCTTGCGCGCCCGCTTCCCCCAGCTGGCCATCCTCAATTGTGCCAGCGGCGGGCGGCGCATCGACCTCGAATCGATCGCGCGCGGTCAGCCGCTGTGGCGGAGCGACTACAACTGCTTCCCGGAAGCGACGGCTGAATCCACGCAGGACCACAGTTATGGGATCCTCCATTGGCTGCCGATTCAAGGCAGCATGATTCGCGGCTGGTCGCTCTTCGACACGTACGAAGCGCGCTGCGCGCTGAGTCCCGGTATGGAACACAGTCTGGTCGCCAAGACGGAAGCGGAATGGCTCCAGCTCAAGGCGAACGTCATCCAGGCGCAGCGCTGCAAGAAGTACTTCTACGGCGACTACTACCCGTTGGCCAGCCAGCAGCGGAATGCGGCGGCGTGGACCGCGTATCATCTGTACCTGCCCGACGAAAGGGCGGGGATGATCGTCGCGCTGCGCCGCGCGCAGAGCGACGTGCGGGCGATGACGTTCGATCTGCTGACGATCGATCCCGCGCAGCAGTGGCGGTTCGAAGATTACGATTCTGGCGAAACCTGGACGGTTTCCGGCCAGGCGGTGCGCGAGATGGGATTCGAGGTGGTCATTCCACGCCGCCGCGATTCCCGACTCATCTTCTACTCCGCCGCCGAGGCCGGGGCTGTCCCGTAGCGGCGCGGCACGGCCTGGCGGCCGGCGCACCAACTGCCGCCGCGCCGTGCAGGCGGTCCGGGGGGGCTGGGATCGGCTGTCGGCATCGGGTATGGTCAAGCACGTTGCGCACTCAAACACGTTCGCCCTTGTCATTGTGGATTGCTGAGGCAGTTTCATGAAACGAGCACTCTGGTCGCGGCGCAGATTTGTAAGTACCTCAGCGGCAGTCCTGGGAGCAGCCGCCTGGGGTGGGCCTCTGATCCTGACGGGGGCGCAAGCACGCTCCACGGCTGCCAACAGCCGCCTGAACCTCGCGCTGGTCGGCTGCGGCGGGCAGGGACGCGGGGTCATGCGCGGCCTGCTGGCCTGCGGTGCCAACCTGGTGGCCTTGTGCGATCCTGACCGGGAGATGATCGACAAAGCGCGCGCGGACGCGTTGGATGCCGGCGGTGAGGCCACCAAGAGTGCCGCGGCGTACGAGGACTATCGGCGCTTGCTCGACGACAGCTCCACGGTGGACGCGGTGCTCGTGGGGACCCCCGACCACTGGCACGCGCCGTTGTGCGAGGCCTTCATGAAAGCGGGAAAGCATGTGTACTGCGAGAAGCCGCTGACGCACAGTGTGGCGGAAGCCCGCGCTCTGCGCGAGCTGTCGCGATCGTGCCGCGTCGTCACGCAGATGGGCAACCAGGGGAGCGCCAGCGAATCGCTGCGCCGCTGCACGGAGATCATCCGGGCTGGCGTGCTGGGGCCGATCCACCAGATCTACGAGTGGGGCATCGGCGTCACGGCCAACGAAGGCAGCGCGGAGGGGGAGGACCCCGTGCCGGCCGGTTTTAACTGGGATCTGTGGGTCGGGCCGTCGGCGCTGCGCCCGTACAAGAAGGATGTGTATCATCCGTTCCAGTGGCGCAGCTGGTTTGACTTCGGCAACGGTGGCCTGGCCGACTTCTGCTGCCACACGATCAACCTGCCCCTCCGCGCGCTGGACCTCGACTATCCCCAGCAGATTGTCGTGAACATGCAGGATGGAACACAGCTGGCAGACAAAGCGGCCGTGGAGTTCCACTTCCCGGCGTGCGACGGCCGCCCCGCCGTCACGCTGCACTGGCAAGGGAGCGGACGGCCGCCGGCCGATGTGCTCCAACCGATGCTCGACACGTACGGCAGCGAGCCGCCCGACGGGTTGCTGATGGTGGGGGAGAAAGGCTGCCTCTACACCAACCACTGGAACGACGGGGGCATGATCCGCCTGGAGGGAGAACACCGTCTGCGCAGCGTGGCGGAACACGAAGGCATCCGGGATATTCCCCGAACGCTCCCGCGCACCGCCAACCACGGCCAGGAGTGGATCGACGCCTGCCAGGGCCAGGGTGCGACGTTTTCCGACTTCGACTTCGGCGGCAAGCTGACCGAGATCGGGCTGGCCGCCATCGTCGGGCTCCGGGCGGGCCGGAACCTGGATTGGGACGGCGACAAGATGGAGGCCACCAACGCGCCGGAGGCGGCGCGATTTGTGCACCCCGAGTACCGCACGAAGTGGCTCGTGTAGTGGCTCGCGTAGCAAGCGGACTGCGACGTGGCACTGTCCCACCAGCCGCGCGGCGACGTGCCGGGCCGGGGTGCGTGGGCGGCCTCATTGTTTCTCGCAGACGTAGACGGTGATGAAGCCCTGGCAGGTCTTGGTGACCACCGTCAGCCCGGTGCGGGCAAACATGCCTTCCAGGATCCAGTCGAACGTGGAAAACTCGGTCCTGATATGCTCGATCGTCTGCCGGGCCATCTCGTCGCCCGCGTGTGACCGGACGCCGTCAATCGCTTGCTGGAAGTAGGCATCGAAATCGACGGAAGATGACGGGAACACCACATCCCGCAGATAGAGCCGGCCGGCGGGACACAGGCAGGCGGCGATGTTCCCCAGCGCCCGGAACTTCCAGAAATCGGGCAGGTGGTGCAGCGCCAGTTGGGAGACGACCCCGTCGACCGGCTGCGCTGGTCGAAACCCCGACAAGAACCCGCCTGATTGAAAGGTCACATTCCGCACGCCGCGGCGCGCTGCCTGCTGCCGGGCGTATTCCAGCATGGCGGGGGAGATATCGCTGGCGCAGATGTGCCGCACGTGGCTGGCCAACGCGAGCGCGCAGGCGCCTGTGCCGCTGCCGATCTCCCAGACCGTGGAGGTTGGTGCCAGAGCCAGCCACTTGCGGATGTCCTCAACCTCCGCCGCCACCGAGCGCAGCTGCTGCATCCGCCTGTCGTACGCGGCGACCTCCTGCGGGTCACGATAGTCCGTGCCCACCTGTGTGGTTTCGTCATACTGCCACGGGTAGTTCATGGATGCCTGGCGCTGAAAGAACTGGCGCGCGAGACGGTTCTGTGGTGTCCGCCGGCGACGATCCCGCCGCTCACTGCGTCCGCTCTGCGCCCGTATTCTTCCAGATCGCGTGCCGCCGCACAAGGTCCGCCGCACAAGGTTCGCCGGCTCAGGCCTGCTTCGGCACGCGCACGGCCCCTGGTTCCGGCGTCACCAGTCGCCGCGCGCGGAGCTGAGTGGTGAAGGCTGCGCCGAAGAGCAGGATCATGTACGAGTAGTAGACCCAGAGTATGATGACCATCAACGCGGCCGCCGCAGACCCGTGCTGCGCACCCGGATCCGAGAACTGGAGGTAGACAGACAGGGCCATTCGGCCGGCGGTGAAAAGCACCACGGTGAACAGGCCTCCCATGGCTGCAGACTTCCAGGATACGACAGCGTCAGGCATGATGCGGAAGACTGCGGTGAAGAAGAACCACGAGAACAGAAACGTCACAGTGTGATTGACCAGCATGGGGAAGCCCTCGGCGAACCCGACCTGCGTCGCGAAGAAGTCGACGAACACCCGCAGCATCGTCGAGACGGCAAACGACAGGAGCAGCAGCAGCCCAAAGGCCAGGATCATCCCCAGCGAGAAGATCCGCTTCTTGAGGAACTGCAGCGAGAAGATGCCACCGATCGCTTTCACGCCCCAGATGCGGTTGAGCGACATCTGCAGCGCCTGCACCAGCCCGGTGGCGCCGATCAATACGCCCAGGACGCTGAGAGTCGTCTTCCACCAGCGGCCGGTCTGCAGCGCCGCACGGTCTAGGATCCGGCCGATCTCCTGACGCGCTGCCTCGTGGCCAATCAACTGCCCCACCTGTTCCTGCAGATAGTTGCGGGCATGCTCGTCCGCCGCGTCGTGGGCATACACGACGGACATCCCCAGCCCGATGACCGTGACCAGCAGAAACAGCAGTGGAGGCATGGCAAAGAGGGTGTAGTAGGAGAGCGACGCTGCCAGAGTCATGGCATCGTCATTTGTGAACTGCCCCATCGTGTTGCGCAGATGCTTCCGCGCCGTGTACAGAATGTCCATCAACTGACTCACGCTGAAATATGCTCCGCGGGCCGCCGTGGGCGCCATCACGAACGGCAACTCCCCCGGTCCGCTCACCACCCACCCGTAGCCATGCATCATTCGCCAACCGCAGTCGCCTGTTGCACGTTGTGTGCCAGCGCGCAGCCCTGCGGCGAATCACTGGACAGCCGAGTACTCTGCGCCCCCTCGCCGGCCAGCAACCGGCCCAGGTCCTCCCCGCCTGATCGTGGCTGAACCAGCCTGGTTGCCAGCCGATCATTCTGGTGCGACTCCCCGATTGGGCGGATCACGTCGCCGCGGCACAGGTCAGCGAGATTGAACCCCATCCGGTTGTTGCCGTGGAGGGGAGCAGATAGGCTGGTTCCAGCGCGGTTCCAGCGCGCTGGGCGGCGGGCGACCGGCCGGTCGCGGCACCGCGCGTATCAAGTCCGTGTCGATCGGCAGCGAGGAGGAGT
This sequence comes from Pirellulaceae bacterium, assembly GCA_036821925.1. GTDB lineage: Bacteria > Planctomycetota > Planctomycetia > Pirellulales > Pirellulaceae > JAAYDI01. The sequence continues at coordinate 7,658 of DAISIS010000083.1, read as the reverse complement.
CATCACGTGTGCGACAGACATTGCCGGACAACGAGTGGAATGTGGCAGGGCAGCGCAGGCCGCGCGGCGGGTGTGGGGCGTCGCCGCGGCGGAGCGTGTCGAGGGTTGACGCTGGCATGCGTGTCGGCGGCGCTCCTGTATTGCGCGGGCGAGTCGCTGGGAGCCGGCGCGGAAGGGGAGGCGGGAGCGACCGTGCAGACGCTCACGGTGGCCCGGTTTGCCGACAATGGTGCGGCGCTGGAGAACCCCGGCATGGGCTGGGTGTTTCACCACTACGACAATGCGCTCAATGCCTATGGCGCGCCGCTCGGTCCGGCTTATGTCGCCGACGACTTCCCGGGCTGCACGGTCGCCTATCTGCGGGTGCCGTGGTCGGTCCTGGAACCGCGCGAGAACCAGTTCCGCTGGTCCGTACTGGATACGGTCATTCAGCGCTATGCGGCGGCCGGCAAGGGTTTTGCGCTGTGCCTGACCTGTTTCGAGGGGACGCCTCATCAGGGCACGCCGGTGTGGGTGCGGGACGCCGGCGCCAAGGGGAGCGAGGTGCATGCCGATGGCCGCACGGCCTGGGAACCGGATTACGAAGACCCGATATTCATGGCCAAGCTGGAGCAGTTCCTCCGCGCTGCCGGAGCGCGCTACGACGGCAGCCCGCACCTGGCGTTTGTGGATGTGGGGAGCTTCGGCATCTGGGGAGAAATGCATCCCATCGCGCGCAAGTACGGCATGACGATGTTCCGGCAGCATGTCGACCTGCATCGCCGCTGTTTCCCCCGCGCGCTGTTGGTGATCAACGACGATGCCGATCGGTGGGTCAGCGAGCCGGGCCAGATGAGTCCTCTCGACTACGGTCGCAGCGTGGGGGCCACATTCCGGGACAACTCGATTCTCGTTTACGAAGACCCGCAAGCGCACAAGACCGCCGATCTGGCCCAGCCTTTCTGGCCGGACCGGCCGGTGATTCTGGAAATGGGCCACTACTGGCACATCCAGCCGCGGCCGGGGCTGATGGAACATTTCGACCGCTACCTGGCGGATGTGGAAGCCTACCATGCCAGCTACGTGTCGATCCACGGCCCGCCCGCCGAGATCGTGCGTGATCACCCGCAGGTTGTAGCGGCCATCAACCGCCGGTTGGGATACCGGCTGAATCTGGTGGAACTGGCGTGGGCGCCCACTGTAACCAGTGCGGGCGCGCTGGAGGTGCAGGCAACCTGGAGCAATGTCGGCGTGGCGCCCTGCCTGCCTCCCAGTTACGTGACCTACTGGCTGGTGGATGCGGACGGCCAGGTGCGTGCTTGCATGACCGATCCGGGCGCCAGCCTGCGCGATCTGCCGGTGGGCGCGCCGGGCGCGGCGCAGACGGTGATGCACAGGTCCACCCTGGTGCTCCCCTATGATCTACCGGCGGGCGAGTTGGAGCTGCGTGTGTCGGTGGGCGATGTCGATGGGACGCCGCGCATTGCCCTGCCGCTGGACGGCGGCGACAGCCAGCGGCGTTACCCTGTGGGGAAGGTGTCTGTGACAGGCGAATATGACGTGCGCGCCGGCCAGCCGGCTCAGAGCGGGGAGCAGGTGGTGCTGCCGGTTACCTGGCAGGTCCGGAACGTGTTGCCTGGCGGCACCTTTGCCTTCTGTGACGTGCACGAGGCCGATGCGACGCTGCTCGCGGTCCGGTCCGAGCGGGCCGCAGCGATTGTGGCGCCAGGCAGCTACGAAGACGAGTTCCGCTTCACCCTGCCCGCAGGGGCGCGGGACCGCGATCTGCTGGTCTCCGTGGGGCTGGTGCACGACATGCTGTTTGGGTTCGGGAACGCCCGCGCGTACGGCTCCCTGCTGCCGCTGCGCGACAGTGGCCGGCGGCGCACGACCCTGGGGACACTCCGCCAGAGTCGCGACGGCGCGGTCACGTTTGTGCCGGCGCCGTGACCCCGAGGTGTTTACTTGCCGGCCGCGCGCAGTTGCCGGTTTGCTGCAGCCACCGCATCGAGCATCCAGGCCCGGTGGTTATCTGCCGTCACGTTCCAGTTCTTGTCCTGGGAGCGGAAGTCGAAGACCCAGAGGGCGGCCAGCGCCGCACCGCTCTGCGTGATGTCGTGCAGCGTCCTGTCAAACAGCTCGCGAATCCTGTCCGGATCGCCCTGGCAGGCCTCCTGGCTGACCCCGAACTCGCCGACGAACAGCGCCTTACCGGCCGGCCGGCAGGCGTCGACGGACAGCGCGAGCAGTTCTGCCGGCGCTGTGTCGGACGCGCCGAAACGCGACTCCGGCTGTTGCGGGTAGAGGTGGATGGATGCCAGGTCATACAGTGGGGGATGCACATCGATCAGGTTCCTGCGGTAGTCGTCGCGCGTATCAACGCCCTGCAACTTCCCGCGGAAGTGCTCGGCGTGCGGCCGTGGAGCGGAGTTGCCGGTTGTGACGGGGCGCGCCGGGTCGATCGCGCGTACCGTGCGGGCAAACTCGTGAAACGCGACGAGCAGCATGTCGGTCGTGAGGTCGTCGGCTTCGCTGCGGGAGGCAGCTGTTCCGAGGCTGGGCACTACTTTGGGCCGCCACTGGTCGGCGTTGGGCAGGTCGGCGTCAAGGCTCCATTCATTGCCCAGCTCCCAGCCCCAGATGGCCGGGGAATCGACGTAGCGCGTGACGACTTCGGTGACGTATTGCCGCATGAACTGGACCGTCCGGCTCTCCGCGTCACCCCACGCGCTGCGCGGTTCGCCCACCAGGTCCGGGATGCAGCCGTTGTACCAGCAGAGGCTCGGGATCAGACCCACGCCGTGGGCTGCGGCGCTCGCCACGACGGCGTCGAGCCGCGCGAAGTACTGTGCCTTGTCTTGCTGGTACAGCTGGAACTCGGCGGGCCAGAACCCGGATGCCATGAACCGCACGAACGGGATCTCGCGCCGCGCCAGTTCGGCGAAGCCGGCATCGTAGCTGGTGTCGGCCGGATCGCGCAGCGCGCGGGCGAAGGCGTCGAAATAGTTGACCCCCACGCCACGATACGGCTGGCCCGCGCGAAGCAGCGTGCCGTCAGCGGCCACACGCACGGGTGCCACGGGGTTGCCGCAGGCACCCGCGCACGCCACGCCATGCACCTCGAAGCGGTGTCCGGTGCTGCCCTCCTGTTGCTCGTCGAGCAGCGTAATGCGCAGGCGGTGCGGGCCGGCCGGCAGGTCGCGCGCAATCATCTGGAACGGCGTGTAGCCACCCCAGTCGGCGTTGAACCAGGCCTCCAGACGCACCGGAGGCCGCTCGTCCACCTGCGCCTCGGCCACCCCCATCGGCCCTTTGACGCGCCAGAAGATCAGCCCGACCGCCGTACCCTCCACCTCGAACTCCAACGCACTCCCGGGCGCGTCGGCCCGCCAGCCGCGCCCGTATTGCGAGCCGGCAATGGGTTCCCAGCCGTCGGCACGCACCGGCCGCAGGTTGTCGCGACTGCGCAGGACCGTGCGCGCAAAGGTATCGCTGATCAGCGGGGCGGGAAGCGGATCGGCGGGCGTCGATCCGGCTGCCGGCAGCTGCGCCCGCCACTTCTCCAGCACCTGCACGATCAGATCGGCGCAGATGGCGTGTCCCCGGTCGTTCGGATGCACGACGTCCGCCTCGATGGCTTCCCAGGCAATGTGTCCCGCCTCGATCTCCGGCCACATTGCGTCGCGGAAACTCACCATCGGCAGACCATAATGCCGGCCGACGGGAATCTGCTTGTCCTGCACATTCGCGCCGGTGTTGCCCATGGTCATCAGCAGCAACGCGCCCGGTTGATTCGGCATGGCCAGGATCTGCCGGAGCAGTCCCTCGAGCGTCTCGTCGGGCGTCGCGAGGCCGCTGTCGTTCACCGCGTATTCCACCAGGACGAAGTCGGGCCGCTCGCGCAGCAGGTGGTCTTTGGCGCGATGGGCGCCGATGTCCGAACCTGTTGCGCCGATCCCCGCGTTCACGAAGGCGACGTCGGCCTGCGGGAACGTGTCGATCCACCACTGTGCGACGCGATTGGCCCAGCGGAACTCGGGGCGCGAGGCCGCAGCGCCCTGCGTGATCGAGCCGCCGATGGCGGCGATGACGACCCGCTCCCCCCGCTGCGCCTTCTCGAGCGCCGGCAGCACGCGCCCAGCCTGCCCCAGGCTGATCACACTCCGCGCGCGAATCGCGTCAGCTTCCAGTCCCTCATAGAGACCCTCCACGCCCACCACGCTGGCCGCCACCAGCAGCCCACACGCTGTGGCCACACACAGTCTTCCGATCGCCAACATGCTGCATCCCCCCGGCAGCGCCTGCTGCACCTGGTTCTGTCTGGTATCCGGTCTGCGCTCCGATCTCCACCGTGACCCGCGACGGTCATTCTAGCATGGACGCGGCGCCAGTTGTTCCGCCATGCCGTTCCTGGTACCGTGGCTGGTGGGTGGATTTCCGCGCACGATCATCATACTGCGGGGGCACCGACATGCATTCGAAACAACACTGCCTTGCGCGCGCTGGACTGTTTGTGTCGACCCGGGATGTCCCCAGCGCCTTGGGACGCTGCGTTGTCCTGGCGATCGCCGCCGTGATCGTCCTGTGGACGCTGCACCGGCCGGCCTTGAGTGACGAGCCCACCGGAGTCGCCGAGCAGGCGGAGGCGTATTGGTGGCAGCAGTATCCGACGTGGGGCTCAGTGTCGGACGGCCAGGCGATCCGCAACGCGAAGCTGCGCCTCGTGCTGCAGAATATCGCAGCGGATCCGGTGTGGGGGCTCTACTCGCAGTACAGCTGGAGCCTGGTGTCGCAGAGCCCGGCCGCGCAGCAGCAGCACCAGGAACTGAAAGAGAGCGGCGTACGGTACATCACCTGGGTCGAGGCCTTCGGCGATTGCGTGATGTACGCCGGCGCGTTGGAGCAGCAGCTGGACGGTACGTTTGTCACGCGGCCTGAGCAGCCGGAGATGGCCCGCCTGGCACGGACGGCCTGGACCTGGGAGACGCACGATCCGGCGCCTGGCAATGTGTATCGCTGGGTCGGTCTGCACAACACGGCCAATGACGAAGACTTCGTGCAGCCGTTGTTCGCGCGGGAGCGTACGGGATTTCCGACCCCGGCGTATCCTGACGGTCGCCCGGCCATCGGCTCGCTTCCCGACAAGCCATACCCGGCCAACGCGCTGATCTACGACGCGTGCTGTGCCAAGGACATCAACGGCGATGTGGATCTGAGCGGCGAGGGCTTCATGGCGCCGAAGCGGGCCAATGCGTTCGATCCCGCCACGAGCCAGCGGCTGGCGAGTACCGAGGGGCTGTATCCGCTGGTGCTGGGCCCGAACCAGCTGTCGGCTTTTCCCGGCCGCCAGCTGGGCGACGTGGTGTACATCAGCCACATGGCGGCGTCCAAAGATCCTGCCTGCCCGTTCTGGTCCGAGTACATCCGCGTTTCCCTGCGCCGGATCCTGGCCGACGGACTGGACGGACTGTGGTGCGACAATTACGCCTGCTACAACAATCTCGGCATGCCACCTCTGCGCAACGGATTCGGAGACTGGTCGGAGCAGCGCTTCCGGGAGTTCCTGGAGAGCCACTTCACGCAGGCCGAGCGAACCCGGATCGGCGTGCCCAACGCGTCGGACTTCGACGTGCGCGCTTATCTCAAGAAGAAGGCGATCGAATTCGGCGCCCAGGATCCGTCGGCGTACGCGGATGCCGCCTGGGTCGACCGGCGGTGGCTGGATGATCCGGTCTGGAACGCCTACAAGGTCTGCAAACAGCACGCGGGTCAGGAAGCGTTGCGCACGTTCTACACAGCGATCAAGGAGGAAGCGGCCCGGGCCGGTCGGCCGGACTTCTGTGTCGCGGGGAATGACCTGCCGGTGTACGGCCTGGGATGGGGTCGCGACGAGTACCTGGACATGGTCAGTTCGGAGCAGACGCCTGGGTGGTGGGTGACCACCGGTTCGCGTGGGATCATGATTCCGCCGTTGGGGAAATATGCGGTTGTCTATCGGGCAGCCCTGGAGCACCAGCAGGGTCCCTACGCGACAATGTGGTACAGTCTCGCGGGACCGTACGCGAAACACGGCGAGAGCACCACGTTGGGCAAGGTACTGTCCGCGGAAGCGTTTGCCAACAGCACGTTCCTCAAATACGTACCGAACTCTCCCTACGCGGGCACGGAGGAGAGCCACGCCTGGTGGAACGATTTTGTCATCCGGCACGAAGACGCATTCGGCCGGCGCTGGGCCGTCGCAGACGTCGGGATCCTCTACTCGCCCGACAACCAACTGGCCGACGTGCTGCCGGGCGCCCACGCGCCGGACCACGATCGCCAGCCCCATTCGTTCGGCCATTGGGGCTTCGCCACGGCGGCGATCGACGCGCACCTGCCCTATCGCGTTGTCACCGACTGGAAGCTCACTCCGGAGTCTTTGCGCGGGTTGAGAACGTTTGTCGTGCCCAGTGCGGAATGCCTCGACGACCCCGTGCTGCCCGTGCTCACGCAGTGGGTCGAGGGGGGCGGCCGGCTGGTGGTTACCGGCCCTGCCGGCATGCGTGCAGGGACGCAGGGCATGTTCCGGCGGCGGGATCGCTCGTTGCTCGAACCGCTGGTGGGGCACGACATGTCGCAGACCGGCGCGCAGGTGTGGACCCGGCAGCTGGGCCAGGGGACGGTGGTCTGGACTCCGGCGCCCCTGGGTGTCGAGTACTATCTGCAGCACGAGCAGCGGTCGGAACGGCTCGGCCAGCTCGTCGAACTGATCGGGCCGTCGCCATTGCTGGACGGGGCGGACCTGCCGTCGACGGTGGGGGTGTGCTGCTGGCAATCGGCAGACAGCCGGACGCTGTTTGCCGATCTGGTCAACTACGACTTCGACGCGGTCGCCGATCGTGTCGCCGCAGTGGAAGACCTCCGCCTGCGACTGCGCGTGCCGCCGGACACGGTGGACGTTGCGGTGACGACGTTCTCGCCCGATGGCGAGCCGCCAGCGACCGCGCAACTCGCGGATGGCTGGGCCACACTGCACCTGCCGCGCCTGATGCACTACGCGAGCATCAAGTTGACCACGCGGTGAAGCGCCGTGCGTTCTGGTCAATGGCTCCAGATCACTCGCCGGCGACGCGCACCAACTGCTTGCCCAGGTTGGCGCCGCGGAACAGACCGATGAACGCTTCAGGGGCCTGCTCCAATCCGTCCACGATCGTCTCGCTGTACTTCACCTTTCCCTCCTGCAGCCACTGGGCGATCTGCTCCTGGGCCTCGCGGTAACGGTGGGCGAAGTCGAAGACCAGGAACCCTTCGGCGCGGGCCCGCTTGACGATCAGGTGCCACAGCAGCCGTGGTCCTCGCGCGGGCCGCGTGGCGTTGTACTGATCGATCTGGCCGCAGACGACGATCCGGGCCCGCTGATTGATCTGTGTGAACACAGCGTCCGTCAGGGGGCCGCCCACGTTGTCAAAATACACGTCGATACCCTGGGGGCACATCTCGCGCAGCCTGGTTGCGTAGTCGGTGACGTCCTTGTAGCTGAACGCCGCATCGAAACCGAGGTCGGTCAGGAGGTGCTGCACCTTGGCCTGGGACCCGGCCGATCCGGCCACGACACACCCTTTGATCTTGGCGACCTGTCCCACCATCGCGCCGACGGCACCAGCTGCCCCGGAGACGAAGACCGTCTCGCCCGGCTTTGG
>DAISIS010000082.1:0-15269 GCA_036821925.1 Pirellulaceae bacterium | reverse complement strand
CCCAGGGCGATGTTGGCGGCGACCAGAGCGGCGGCGGCGAACAAGGAGGAGGCCAGGCGGCCAACCAGGCCGGCCGCGACAGTCCGGGCAGCAACATGGCGTCCGAGACCGGCAATGCTGGTTCGCCGGAGTCGGGACAAGGCGAGACGGCCGACCGCGCGGGCGACAAGCAGTTGGCTCCCGAAGCGACGGGCCAGTCCGGGCAGACGCCTGGTGCGGGTACGCGGAGCGTCGAGACGCCGGAGGGCCAGGAGGCAACGCCACAGGGGGCTTCGCCGCAGAATCCGGACCTGCCGCCTGCGAGCCCCACCCCGGCCAATCCATCCGCGCAGCCGAGCAGCGCGGGGGGCACAAGCAGCGGACCGCCCGAGGGTGGCGGCTTGCCCGGTGGCACGGCCGATCCCGCCTCGCCGCCCCCGGCCGACCTGCTGCGCGAGGCCGACGCAGCCAACCTGGAATACGCCCGCCGGGCGACCGATCTCGTACTGGAGCGTCTGCGGGACCAGCAGCAGGACCCGGATCCCGAACTGCTCAAGTCGCTCGGCTGGACCAGGGAAGAGCTGCAGCGGTTTGTGGCCCGCTGGCAGGAACTCAAACGGGCCGCGCGCGAAGAGGGGCCGGCGGCCCAGGCGGATCTGGACGATGCGCTGCGCAGTCTCGGGCTGCGCGCGACCCAGTCAGCCCGCCGCCGCGGCACCGCGACGAGCGACCGGGCGGGTGGCCAGCTCGACCGGGGCCGGACGAGTAGACTGCCGGCCGGATTTCTGGAACAATTCGAGGCCTACAAGCGAGGCGCAGCGCGGGGAACAAGCGACGGAGGTGCACAGAGACCGTGAATGACCAACCCCCTCGGTACCTGGTGCCGTTTCACCCGAAGCAAATTCCCCACTTCTTCACCGACATCCTGATCATCGGCGCGGGCCTGGCTGGCCTGCGCGCTGCCATTGCCGTCGATCCGAAGCTGTCCGTGCTGGTCCTCACCAAGGACCGGATCGACGAATCGGCCAGCAGTTACGCGCAAGGGGGCATCGCCGGGGTGCTGGACGCCGACGACACATTTGACGCGCACGTGGCTGACACGCTGACCGCGGGCGGCGCGCTGTGTGACGGCGAGGTCGTGTCGATGGTGGTGCGGGAAGCGCCCGAGCGGATCAACGAACTGATCCGCTGGGGCACGAACTTCGACGTGCGTTCCGGGGTGCTGGAACTGGGTCGCGAAGGTGGACACAGCTGCAGTCGCATCGCGCACGCCATGGGCGACGCCACCGGCCGTGAGATCATGCGGGCCATGATCTGCTGGACCAGCCGGCTGCGGAACGTCCAGGTGCGCCAGCACACGTTCACGCTCGACCTGCTGACCTACGATGGCCAGTGCTGCGGGGCGCTGGTGAATGACCGCCAGTACGGGCTGGCCCTGGTGTGGGCCAAACAGACCATCCTCTGCTCCGGCGGCACGGGACAGATCTACCGCGAGTCGACCAATCCTCAGGTCGCCACCGGCGACGGACACGCCATGGCCTTTCGGGCCGGCGTGGAGCTGCGAGACATGGAATTCGTGCAGTTCCATCCGACCGTGCTGTACATTGCCGGGAGCAGCCGGAGCCTGATGACCGAGGCCCTGCGCGGCGAAGGGGCCTGTCTGGTGGACCGCGCAGGCTACCGTTTCATGTCGGACTACGATCCCCGCGGAGAACTGGCGCCACGCGACGTGGTGGCGCAAGCCATCGTGACGCAGATGGAAAAGACGGCCCATCCCTGCGTCTACCTGGACATGACCCACCTGGACCCGCAGTTCGTGAAGAACCGGTTCCCGGGGATCGCGGCCAAGTGTCTGGAGTTTGGCATCGACATCACGACCGACCTGATTCCTGTCCGGCCCGGTGCCCACTACATGGTGGGTGGTATCACCGTCGACACCTGGGGCCGCTCGTCGCTCCCCGGGCTCGGGGCCGCCGGCGAGGTCACCTCGACCGGCCTGCACGGCGCGAACCGGCTGGCCTCGAACAGCCTGCTCGAGGCGCTGGTGTACGGCGCCCGCGCGGGCCGCGCTGCAGCCGAAGCGGCCCACCAGACCGACGACGCGTTCCGCGCCCTGCCGCTGGAGAACAGCCCCGTCGACCGCCCCCGCAAGTCGCTCGACCTGGCCGATATCCGCAACTCGTTGACCAGCCTCATGTGGCGGGACGTCGGCGTCCGCCGCAGCGCCGATCGGATGGGCCAGGCGCTGGAGATGATCGACCGGTGGTGCCGGTATGTCCTGGTGCGACAGTTCGCCGAGCCGCACGGCTGGGAACTGCAGAACCTGCTGACCGTCGCCCGGCTGATCGTGCGTTCGGCCCTGGAGCGTCAGGAATCGCGGGGCGTGCACTTCCGGACCGACTTCCCCGAGCTCGACAACCAGCGCTGGAATCGACATCTGACCGTCCGCGCCGGGGGGGCCGAGCGCTGAGCCGCAGAACCGCTGCTGCCCGGTGCGCGCCCCGGCTCGATTCCCGCATTTCTCGGCACGGCCGCGCCGGCCGGCCGGCCCGCGCACCACTCGGCGTGCTATAGGATTCCTGGGGAGACGCCCCCCAGGCTCCCAGGCTGGCGAGCCGGGAAATATCGGACCCACGGTTGAACAGAGCGCCAGCGCAGCCTAAATTGACACGATTGAGCGCGCATAACATGAACCGGGAGTCCGACTGAGGCGTATATCGTAAACTGACCGGTTCTGCGCAGTCGCTTCTGCCCGACGGTGGCGGGAGCGCACACCTTCCCGGCCGTGCCGCGTCACGACTGCCTTCCAGTTCGCTGCCGGCATGTGGTGCATCGATTCCGTAGCCAAGCGTAACTCCAACGAGAACGCAGGATGAGCGACCAGAAGAATAAAACCCCGATGATCGAAGCAGTTGGCCTGTCGAAGTTCTATGGGCCGTTTGCTGCCGTCAAGGACGTCACGTTTGCAGTGTCCGAGGGCGAAGTCGTCGCCTTTCTGGGTCCTAACGGAGCCGGCAAGAGCACGACGATGAAACTGCTGACCGGTTACCTGTCCCCTTCGGCCGGCGCGGCCCGCATCGCGGGCCACGACATGCAGGAGGATCGGCTGTCCGGCTCCGCGCGGCTCGGCTACCTGCCCGAAAACGGACCACTCTACCCCGATATGACGCCCTTCAGTCTGCTGGAGTTCTTCTGCGAAGCCCGCGGGATGTCGCGGGCGGAGAAGCAGCGGCGTATCGACTCGGTGGTCGAGCTCTGTGCGGTGGGCAGCGTGATCCACAAGCCGATCAGCAAGCTGTCGAAAGGGTACCGGCAGCGTGTGGGGATGGCCCAGTCCCTGCTGCATGAACCCGACGTGCTGATCCTGGACGAGCCGACCGTGGGGCTGGATCCCAACCAGATCCGCGAGGTGCGGCGCACGATGGAGCGTCTGCGGGACATGAAGAAGACCGTCCTGTTGTCGACCCATATTCTGCAGGAAGTCGAAGCGATGGCGAGCCGCGTCATCCTGATCGACGAGGGCAAAGTGAAATACGACGGTGCCGTGAAGGACCTGGATCCCGACCGGCACGGACTGGACGCCGCCTTTGCCCGCTTGACGAAGCGCGCAGGTTAGGCGGCGACCCCTCTTCAGACCAATGGCATCCCAACCATTCACCAGGTAGCAGTCATGGCAAAACTGGCAGTATTCCAAGAGCTCCTGTTCCTCTTGCTGGTTGACTTCGTATTCGTCGGTGTGCTGTTGCTGGCATTGGTCCCGCTGATGCGTTACAAGCGCGCGGCGTACGCCGTATTGAAGCGGAACTTCGTCGGGTACTTCAGCAATCCGACCGGTTATGTCTTCCTCTGCTTGTTCGTGCTGCTGTCGTCCTTTGCGGCCTTCTGGCCGCACGAGTTCTTCACGGCGAATCTGGCCAATCTCGATCAGTTGAACCTGTATTTGCCGGCGATCCTGCTGGTGTTCATTCCGGCGATCACGATGAGCATCTGGTCGGAGGAGCGGCGGCAGGGGACGGACGAACTGCTGCTGACCCTGCCGGCGGCGGACTTTGACATTGTGATCGGCAAGTACCTGGCGGCGGCCGCCATCTTCACGGCGTCACTGCTGTTCTCGCAGATCTCCAATTTCGCCGTGCTCCTGTCATTGGCCATGGGGGACGTCGACCTGGGACTGTTCCTCACCACCTACCTCGGCTACTGGTTCACCGGCCTGGCCATGATTTCGATCGGCATGGTGGCATCCTTCCTGACCAAGAACCTGACGATCGGCTTCATTCTCGGGCTGATCTTCAACATGCCGCTGGTCTTCATGAAGATGGCCGACGTGCTGCCCAGCAAGGTCAACTGGCCGTTTCTTTCCAACGTGAACCTGTCCCGTCTCGTGTCGGACTGGAGCATTGCCTCGCAGTTCGATCCGTTTGGCCGCGGCGTGATCAGCCTGTCGTCCGTGGTGTACTTCGTGCTGATCATCCTGGTGGGACTCTATCTGAGCATGCTGTTGATCGGTGCGCGGCACTGGTACGGTGGCCGCGACGGCCAGTCGCTGCTCGGGCATTACGCGCTCCGCTCGATCGCCATGGTCGTCGTGGCGCTGAGCGTGGCGGCCTACTTCTCGGGGCACGACTGGATCCGGTTCGACATGACCGACGGCGGCATCAGCTCGCTGTCGCCAGACACTAAGCGGCTGGTCCGCGAGTTGAAACCGGATCAGACCATCTACATCGACGCGTTCATCAGCGGCGAGGTGCCCGAACAGTACGTCAAGACCCGCGTCAACCTGCTCTCCATGCTCAAGGAGTTCCAGGCCATGGCGGGGGACAGGATCCGCGTGAACATCCACAACAATCTGGAGCCGTTCAGCGAGGAGGCGGCGCTGGCGGAAGAGCAGTTCGGGATCCGGCCGGAACAGATCCGCATCCGCTCGCGCGGCGCGATTACTGACGAGGAGATCATCCTGGGCGCCGCGTTCCGCTGCGGCCTGCAGAAGGTGGTCGTGCCCTTCTTCGACTACGGCATCCCGGTGGAGTACGAGCTGATCCGGTCCATCAACACCGTGGCCCGCTCCGAACGCAAGACCATCGGCGTCGTGCGGACCGACGCCCAGCTGTTCGGCGGCTTCACGTTCGCCGGCGGCCAGCCGCGGCAGCTGCCACGGCAGGCCATCGTCGAGGAACTCGAGAAGCAATACGACGTGGAGGAAGTCGACCTGACCCAGCCCGTCGCGGAGGGCCGCTACGACGTCCTGCTGGCCGTCCAGCCGTCGTCGCTCCCGCCGGAAGGGATGGAGTTCCTGGTGCAGGCGATCCGCAGCGGGATTCCGACCGCCGTCTTCGAGGATCCCCTGCCCGCCTTCATGCCCGGCATCCCCGGGACCGGCCAGCCCAAGCAGGCGCCCGGCGGCATGTTCGGCATGGGCGGCGGTCGCCCCATGCCCAAGGCCGACATCCGGAAACTGTGGGAAGTGCTCGGCATCGAGGCGCAAGGGGCGCCCGGCGAAGAAGGTCTCTTCTCGCCCGATCTGGTGTGGCAGCGCTACAACCCCTACCCCAAGCTGCAGGTGAGCGGCATTCCGGACGAGTGGGTGTTCGTGCGGGAAGAGCCGGGTGAGCCGGCCGGGCTGATCAACACCGAAAACGTCATCACGTCCGGCTTGGACGAGATCTTCCTCCCCTTCCCCGGCATGATCCGCCCCACGCCGGCCAGCGACCTGAAGTTTGTCAAGTTGCTCACGACGCGCGAACTGTCCGGCACGATCGGCTTCGAGCAGATGATGCAACACCAGGCCGATCCCGCCATGCTCCGCGCGCTGCAACACCGCCGCGGCAGCATGACGCTCGCGGCGCTCATCGAGAGCGAACCGGGCGACGCGCCGACCGCCACGCGGACCAGCACGCAGCAGGCACCGGCCGCCGCCGGTCCGGCGCAACCGGCCCCGGCGGACGAGGTCACATCTGACCAGGCCCCGGCGGCTGACGCCCCGGCGGACCAGCCCGCGCCCGCTGCGGCGCCGGCCGATCAGCAGCCGGAGGGGGGCCAGCCCGCCAGCTCCCGCATCAAGGTGATCTACGTGTCGGACATCGACCTGATGATCCCGGCCTTCCTGCGCATCCGCGCCCGGCCGGACGAGCAGGACGATATCCGCTGGGAGTTCGAGAACGTCACTTTCCTACTGAACACCATCGACGTGCTGGCGTCGGAAACCGATTACATCGAGATCCGCAAACGCAAGCCGCGGTACAGCACGCTGCAGGTCGTCGAAGCGCGAGTGGCGGAAGCCCGCGATGAAGAATTCGCCAAACGGGTGGAGTTCCAGGCCAAGTACGACAAGGCGGTGCAGGAGGCCGAAGCCGAGAACCAAACTGCGATCCAGGAATTCCAGAAGAACGTCGACGATCTGAAGAAGCAGCAGGCCGAAGGAAAAGCGATCAATCAGGCCGAGTTACTTGAGAAGGTCCAGCGGCTCGAGGAAACCCGCAAGGTGCTCGAACGCCGTCTGGGAATCCAGAAGCAGCGGTTCGAACGCGAGCGGGAACGCGACATCAAGCGGATCCAGCGCGATGTCGACCTGGAGATCCAGCGGACGCAGTTCTTCTACAAGTTCTGGGCCGTCGCCATCCCCTGGATCCCACCATTTCTCGTGGGAATCGTGGTCTTCGTCCGACGCCGACTGCGCGAACGGGAAGGCATTGAAAAATCACGTTTGCGATAGCCAATCGAGGAGTATATGCATGTCCGAGACGGTCAAGACGCTTAGCTTCGCGGCTGTGGCGGTGGTGGCGGTGGTCGTTGCCGTGTTCACCTATCCGAAGCAGAAGGATTATCGGCCGCCTGACATGGTCGGCAAGTCCATGTTCGAGAAGTTCACCGATCCCGGTGACGCCACGGAACTGGCCATTGCCAAGTTCGCCGAGGACCTCGGCCAGCTGACGCAATTCGAGGTGGTGCGGAGTGCGGACGGGATCTGGACCATCCCCTCCAGCTCGAACTATCCGGCCGACGCCGAGGCGCAGATGCGCGACGCGGCGACCAGCCTGATCGACCTCCGTGTGCTCGGTCTGGCCACCAACGAAACCCGCGAACACCAGATCTACGGTGTCATTGAGCCGGACAGCCAGAAGCTCGACGCCAGCCAGGAAGGGGTCGGCCTGCTCGTGGCCGTCAAGAACTCCAAGGGGGACGCCCTCGCACGACTCATCATCGGCAAACGGGTCAAAGGTACCGAAGACCAGTACTTCGTCCGCAAACCGGGCGAGCCCCAGGTGTACGTCGTCAAAATCGATCCGGAGAAATTCCCCACGGAATTCGAGAAATGGATCGAACGCAACCTGCTCAAGATCAACACGCTCGATGTCGAGCGGGTCACCTTGAAGGACTACTCGATCATCACCACCCAGACGCTGGCCGGCCCGCGCGGCAAGATCGAAGAACGCTTCGAAGCGCAGGTCACCTGGAATTCCGACCAGAGCAAATGGGTGCTCGACGAACTCGTGGAGTTTCGTGGCGGCGAGCGGAAGCCGACCGAACTGCTGCCGACCGAGGAACTCAGCACACAGAAGCTCAACGATCTCAAGACCGCACTGAGCGACATGAAGATCGTCGGAGTGCTGCGCAAGCCCACCGGCCTGGGTGCTGACCTGAAGGCCGGCGCGGACTTCATGAACAACGAAGAAAGCCAGACGTCGCTGATGAACCGCGGCTTCTACCTGGTGGACCTGGGTAGTGACGCGTCCGAGATCCGCGCCGCCAACGGCGAAGTGCTGGTCAGTCTGAAGGACGGTGTGGAATACGTCCTGCGTTTCGGCGAAATCGCGCCGGGCGCCGGGGCGGCCGGCGGGGAAGCCAAAATCAGTCGCTACCTGTTCGTCACCGCGCGGCTGGACCAGTCCAAGTTCCCGCCGCTGGAGCTCGAACCGCTCCCCGGCGGCGACGACGCCGCCGATGCGGCCCAGACCGCCACCGGCCAGGAAGCACCTCAGGAAAAAGCGACCGACCTGGAACTGGAACGGGAACGTGTCCGCAAAGAGAACCAGCGGAAACAGGACGAACGCGACGAGAAGCTCAAGAAGGCCAATACCCAGATCGCGGAACTCAACGCCCGCTTCGCCGACTGGTACTACATCATCTCGGAAGATGAATATAAGAAAGTCCACCTCAGTCGCAACGACCTGGTCGCCGAAAAGGCGTCGGCCGTCGAGGAGGGCTTCGGCGTCGATGCGCTCCGACAGCTCGAACAGGAGGGCATCCAGGGCAAGAAGCCGGACGACAGCCCCCAGCAGCCGCCGGCCGGCGCGCCGCCGTTCATGCCCGGCCCTCCCACCGGGTCGCAATGACCGGGTCGCAATGACCGGGTCGCAATGACCGGGTCGCAATGACCGGGTCGCGGACCGCCGCGAGACAGAAGCCCCCGAGCGATTGACGCTCGGGGGCCTCGCATGGTGGATTCCGCTGGCGGTCCCGCCGGACTGCCGTCAGTCGCCCGTGCTTAGTTGGCTTCCGCCGGCCGCACGACAGTGACCGAGCGCTTCGTGTAGCTGTCCGACTCCGCGCCCGCCTGCACGACTGTCACGTTTGCTTCGAGGAAGTCGAACTTGCGGATGATCTTCGCGACGTCGGGGAGCAGCGCGAGCGCGTCCTGGACCGGCTGCAGGTCTTCCTGACTCGCGTTGGCACCCGCCATGCTCATGATCATCGGCGCCATGAAGCCGATCTGGTTGAGCGCATTGGCGAGGTTGCGGGTGTTCTCCGCCGTGTTCCGGTAACTGATCGCGTGGACGGGACCTGTCACGTCCAGCTTCAGCTTCTGGAACGCCTCCGTCGTTTCCATCGTCTCGCCCTGGCCTGCCTTGGTGTCGAGTACTTTCTTGACGCCCGCGGCACCGGATCCGATGTACATCCAGCCATCCTGGAACCCGATCACCGGACGCAACCGGAACGCGCCGAGCATCGCGGCCGACAGGACCTCGAACCCGTCGAGTTCGGGGCACGGCTCGAGACTCAGCTTCTGCGCCTGCAGCTGCGGCACCTCAATTTTCTGCAGGGCGTCCATACCGCGGTGGATCAGCTCCTTGATGCGATCCGGCTTGGTGCAGCGGAGGGCGAGCACCGATTCCGGCTGGCCGCCGTTGGCCGCCGGCAGAGACACCGATACGTACTCGCCGCTGAACGCCTGCAGGATGTCCGCATCCAGATGCAGGTCGAGCGCCTCCTGCATCGCTTCAAAGCGGGCCAGCCCCTCGGCGGCTTCGGGCACGTCCTCCTTGAGGATGGCCATGATCCGTTCGTAGAGCGGATGGAGACTGACGCCGGTGCCCAGCGAATAGGACAAAGCGCCCGCCGGGACCCAGGCCGACCATTTCTCGAAGGCCTGCCCGCCACTGATCATCTGACGCAGCGTCGCGTCATCGGTGCCCGCCAACAGCTTGCCGTAGCTGGCGGCTCGGTTCAGATTCTCCTCCGTGTAGCTGACGGTCACCTCGTAGTCGATCACCGCCAGGTCGTCCCAGACCTTGTTCAGGATCTTCACGGCGCGATCGACGTTCTCGTCGCCACCGCTGATCCCTTGCAGGAACGGTCCCAGCCCGCGCAGCGTTTCGAACAACGCCACGCCATCGAGAAAGACCAAGCCGTCTTCCATCTCCGGCAACTGCTTGAGCGCCTCGGCCAGCCGGGGATCGTCGAACTTGCAGGTCCCGTCACCGCCGGCCAGCAGAGCAAGGCTCCTGTCCAGCAAATCCTGCGACGAGGAAAACACGAACAGGTCGCCCATGTGGGCCACCGCTGGCTGCATCGGAGACTGCGGGGGCAGCGCCAGCCCGCAGATCTTGGCTTCTCCTTCCTGACGCTCCACCACCGACAGCTGCCCGTCGGTGTACTTCTCCGCCAGCGCAAACAGGTTCTTCACCCCTTGCGCCGTGGATTCCGCCACCTCCGGCGTCACCCGCACAATCACCAGATGCTGAGACGTCGGGATCGGCGACGTCTGCATCATCTGGGCATAGACAGTCTCTTGAGCGCTGGCCAGACCCTGCAGACTGATCGGCTTCGCCGCTTCCCGCAGCTCGTCGATCACACCCTTGGCCTGCGCAACCTGCTCCTCCTCCATCCGTGACGTCACGATCTTCACCACGCGATCGAGGATCTGCGTCTCCTCAACGGTCTGCCAGACCTCCTCGTAGTACTTGCTCTGGAAATCCCGCTCGGGATTGTGCTTGCTGTACACGGCCAGATACACGTCGTCCGGCACGCCACGGCGCACGTCCACGTTCTCCGCCGCAGCGCACGGGGCCACGCTCAGCAACAGGATCCAGGGGGCCAACAACAACCTTCTCATCCGTCGTTCCTTTCCCAAGTGTGTAATGTAAATGGTGAAGCGACACCAACATTCGCTCTCTCGCTGCTCTTCTGCCGCTTGCAGGCCGCTTTCAAGCCGCTTTCAAGCCGTACCTCGCGCCGCTGGGGTCGGTTTCCCCACACCAGCAGAAAACCCGGATTCTCGCACGACTTCCGCCACCGACACGCCACCGGAAAAACCGTAAGGTGCGATTCGCCCGCGGCGCGCTGATCTTGCGTGCCCCACCCGTCTGGTGCATTAGCATGGCCTGGTGTCGGGGTGGACTGCCACCGGCTCCGCCCGTGCTGTCACCAGTTTGCCCCGAGCGGGGCACGTTCTCGAGTGGGGCCGTCTTCCGGACCCGAGCCGCACCTGCCATCCTGCCGCAACACGTGCGGTCAGCGCCAGCCGATCCTTGACGGGGACGTGTATCATGCGAGCATCATACGGCCTGCCGCAGTGGGGGGAAACCAGAGATGTGGGACGGGGCCGCGGGTTTCCACAGCGGGCCCTTGATGCGTAGTATTGCGGGTTGTTTGCTCTGTGCCCTCCACCACCGGTGCGTCGCGCCAGCGCCCTGGCAGTGCCTGTCTTCCGTACTAACCCTGCTTTCTGTTTTCCGTTAAACCCATGGACCGACCCGCACCAGCTCCCCAAGGTTCCCTGTTTGTCATCTTCCTGACCGTGTTTATCGATCTGCTCGGGTTCGGGATCGTGCTCCCGCTGCTGCCGATCTACGGCGAGCAGTTTGCGACCCAGCACGGGTTGACCGCTGCGCAGGCCGGTTGGCTGGTCGGCCTGTTGATGGCCAGCTTCTCCGCGATGCAGTTTCTGTTTCTGCCCGTCTGGGGACGCCTGTCCGACCTGTACGGGCGCCGCCCGATTCTGCTGGTGGGTCTGGCGGGCTCCACCCTGTTCTATACGCTGTTCGCGCTGGCGACCGTCTGGGAGAGTCTGGTGTGGTTGTTCGTGGCACGGGTCGGGGCCGGGATCGCCGGCGCCACGATATCGACGGCCCAGGCATACATTGCCGACACGACTTCGGTCGCGAATCGTGCGCGGGGCATGGCCTTGATCGGCGCCGCGTTTGCGCTGGGATTCACAGTCGGGCCGGTGATCGGGGCAGCCGCGCTCCTGGTCGGTGTGAGCGGGGAGGTCAGTCCCTGGCCCGGCTATTTCGCTGCGGGCCTGTCCGGCGCCGCCTTGCTGCTGGCCCTCGGGCTGCTCCCCGAATCCAAGACGCCGGCCAGCGGGACGGCACGGCACGGCCTGCTGGACCTGGCCGGGCTCCGCGTGGCGTTGACCACCTCGTCGATCGGTCTGCTGCTGCTCACCTCATTCATCGTCGTGCTCGCACTGGCGGCCTTCGAGTCCACGCTCTCGCTCGTGCTCAAGACGCTCCACGACCGGGCACTCGCCGGGTCCGCACCCAGCGGCACGCTGCAGGCCGTCATCAGCTGGGCCCGCGCGCTCGGGTACACCAGCGCGGCGGACATCCGGCACGCCATCGTCCTCGGGACCTTCGCCTATCTGGGGCTGGTGATGACCATCGCCCAGGGCTTCCTGGTCCGTCGCCTGGCCGGGCGCACCTCGGAACGCACGATGGCGGTCGGCGGCACGCTCGTCGCCACGCTCAGCCTGATCCTGTTGAGCGTAGCCGTCCAGCGGGACAGTTACGGGCTGCTGTGCCTGGGCATGGCCCTGTTCGTCATCGGCTTGGCATTCGTTACGCCGTCACTCCAGTCGCTGATCTCGCGCCGCACCAGCCCTGCTCAACAGGGGCACGTGCTGGGCGTCATGCAGAGCCTGTCCTCCTTTGCCCGCATCGCCGGACCGGTGCTGGGTATCCGCCTCTTCGCCCACTCGCCCCAGGTTCCTCTCTGGTCGGCCGCCGCCACCATGGCGATCGCCGCCTTGATGACCGTGCTGGCGGTCCGGCGCGGACACGATTATGCAGCCCCACCCGGTCCATAAGTGCCCCGCACGAGGCACCCGACGGACCGCTCAGCACCTGCCTTTCAGCAGCGGCACGACGAGCCAGCAGGCGGCGTTGGTCAGTGCGCCGATGAGCACCAGCAGGTTGAATGCCACCGTCGGTCCCCAGGCGACGGTCCAGCTGTCGTAGCACCATCCGCCGAGTGCCCCGGCCACCGAGACGCTCAGGTTGGTCAGGCCCATCAGCAATGCGAACGTCGTGCCCGCCGCGTTGAGCGGGCAGACGCGGGCCACCATATCGAACTGGACGAGGTTGCCGGTCATGTACGTGAATCCGACCACGACGTTGACCACGGCGGCCGACACGCGGCCGCAGAGGCCCCAGTACGCAAGGGTGCTGAGGATGCCGGACACGATCGACAGGTGGATCAGCGTGAGGAACGAGAGCCGCCGGCAGTAGGTCCCGTAGGCGAGGCTCGCGGCGATCGCGCCTACGGACAGCAGCGAAACCGTGGTGCCGAAATACTGTTCGCTCAGACCCAGCTCCTGGGTCGTGTAGACATACAGCACGGACGTGCTGAACGGGTTGAAGCTCCACAGGGTCACAAACAACGCGGCGGACAGCACCGCCCGCGACTGGACGGCCGCCCCCAGCCCGCTCAGCGCTTCCCTCAATCCGGATTGCTCTCTCGGGCGCGGCCGTTCGGGCACGCAGAACCAGGTGAGCACCAGGGTCGCGAAGGTGACGACGGCACAGATCAGGAATGCGACGTGTTGCTGATGGTGTTCGCACAGGAACCCGCCCAGCTGCCCAGCGACGATCATGCCAGCATACATGGCCGTCCACTGCGCCGACTGCAGCGTCCCGGTCAGACCCCGCGGCTGCCCCTGCTCGACCATCAGCGCGTCGATCACGACATCCGAGAAGGCCACACCCAGCGTGGGGAGCAGGAGCAGCAGGAGCAGCAGGCCGGCGCTTCCGTGCGGGGGCGGCGCGACGTAGAGGTAGCCCAGCCCGAGACAGGTGATGGCGGTGGTCAGCAGCAGGTAGCTGCGGCGGCGCGTGCCGCACAACGGCACGAAGTCGCTCAGCAGGCCGTAGAGCGGCTTGCAGGACCAGGGCAGCGCCAGCAGCGCTGCGAACGTCGCGATGTCGGCGGCCGAACGGCCCCAGGAGGCCAGCAGCGAACGCACCGGCTGAGCAATCAGCCCCTCACTCGGCTCCGCGATCCCCTGCACGAAGTACATCGCGCCAAACAGCAGCACCAGACCCACCGGGCCCCGGTCCGGGCAGCCGCTGCCGGCGTCAGCTTCCCTCCGGTCATGTTCAGCCGACAATGCAGAAGCCCTCTCTCCAGGACTCAGAGACCGCGTGCGCAAATGCGATACCTCACTGCTCGCGCTTCACCGTCCATGGCGCTGGCACCCGGATGTCCAGCCGACCGTCGCCGGGGCCGTGATCGGTCACCGTGACAACCTGGTCCTGCGCAGTCACGTCCAGCACGTGATCGTGCAGGTGAATGCGGGTGATGCGCAGCGCCGGCCAGTCGGAGGGCAGCCGCGGCGCAATCTCACAACCATCGGCCGTCGGTCGCAATCCGAGGAATCCGTACAACATCACCTGCGGCACCAGAATGGACTCGAAGAACTCCTTGTCCAGCCCTAGTCCGCCCGGAACGTTCCCCCCCTGCATCGTGCCGCGGCTCGGGTCGCTGTAGTAGGCACGATAGCCGCCGGCCGCCTGCGTCGCGTCGAACCAGGCGCAGATCTCCGACAGCCGGCGGGCGGCATCGTCCGGGCCGGCGGTCAGGAGTCGCGCCATGAGATCGTGATACGAGAACCCCAGCACGCCGCCACCGTCCTGCACCTGGTTGCCGAACGGAATCGATTCGGGAGCCGACCAGCCCCAGAAGTAATAATCCACGTTGCGCCTGGTGGTGCTGCGCGGTCCGAACCGCCAGTGATAGATATCGGGGCCCTGCGACGTGTCGCCCGCCACCATCCGCTCGCCCGTCAGCCAGGCATGAATACTCCGGGCCTGTTCGGGTGTGGCAAACCCGTAGTACACGGCTTCATTGTTCAAGAACGTAAAGCCGTAGTCGTGCAGGTTGCCGTCCAGATCGACGGTGCCGAACCGGCCGGTCTGCCCGTTCCAGAAACGCCCCGTGCCGTAGTCCTTCACCTCCTGTGCGTGGCGGCGCAGGTCGGCCGGGTCGAACGCATCCGCGCCCGTGGCCACACACCACTCAGGGTGCGCCGCGATCTGCTGCTCCAGTTCGGCAAGATCCAGCAACGCGTCGTAGTAATAGATCGTTCCCAGCGCATCTTCGCCTCCGAAGGGGAGCAGGTCCCAGTAGTTGCTGCCAATCCCCTCGTTGATGACGATGGTCTTCTGGCCTTCCACGATCCGCACCCCGCTGCGCCCTTCGTGGCCCGGCCACGTGGTGTAGACGCAGCGGCGTTTGCGTGTGTCGAACTCCCGCATCATGTACCGCAGGGCGGTCCGCATGCGGCCGATCTGGTCGCGCAGGAACGTGTAGTCGGCCGTCCACTGGAAGTAATCGTGGCAGCCGCGAATGAAATTCGAGTTGTTGATATTGTGGCGCGTGTCGCAGGCCGTGTGGAACGACTTGATCACCACCTGCGCCGGTCCCGCGTTGGCGAACCCGATCCGCACGCCCGTGATCGTCCCCTGCCACCCCGGCAGGCGATACACCGGAATCATGGTTCGCGTTTCGGCCACAGCGGTGTCCAGCTTCCCGCCCCCACCGCCCATGGGCATGTAGCGGTGCGACTCCCCGTCACGCGTGGCCGGCGCGAAATACATGCGACGCTCACGACTGAACGTCGGCTCCGCCTGCGTGGTCCATTCCAGGTAGCAGTTGGCCCCTTCCAGACCGCTGGCCCACCAGTTGAGCCGCAGCCACGGTCCACTCCGCGCATCGACGGCAAACGGCGGAGTCTGGAGGCAGGCCTGCGGTTCGGTCAGCGCGATCTCCCACCCCTGCGGGCCGACCTCCGAGCC
>DAISIS010000081.1:0-15290 GCA_036821925.1 Pirellulaceae bacterium | reverse complement strand
ACCGGTACTTACGAGATTCCAGACAAAGACAAGAAGCCTGATCCATGCAAATCAACGAAACGCTGATTCGTGACGTGGTGGCCCAAGTTCTGGCGGAGGTGGGGCGCAAGGCCCCGGTGGCCGCGGCGAGCTTCACCGGCCGCTACGGTGTCTTTCACGACGCGAATGAAGCGGTGGCCGCGGCGCGAGATGCCTACGAGCGGCTGGCGGAATGCGGCCTGGAAGACCGCCGGCGCATCATCAGCCACATCCGGCGGATCGCCATCGATCAGAGTGTGGAACTGGGCACCATGGAGATGGAGGAGACGCGGATCGGACGCCTCGCGCACAAGATCGACAAGCTGCGGACGCTCGGGCAGCGTGCCCCCGGCGTGGAGTTCCTCCGCAGCGAGGTGTTCAGCGGCGATCGCGGGCTGGCGGTGATCGAACATGCTCCCTTCGGTGTGATCGGCGCGATCACCCCGGTCACCCACTCGCTGCCCACCATCACGGGCAACGCCGTGAGCATGATCGCCGCCGGGAACACGGTGGTGGTCAACCCGCACCCGAGCGGCAAGCGGGTGGCGGTGGAAGGGGTGCGGCGGTTCAATGAGGCGATCTACCGGGACATGGGGATCGACAATCTCGTGTGCGTGGTTGCCGAGCCGACGTTGGATTCGGCGGCGACGATCTTCAAGCACCGCGACATTGCACTCATTTGCGTTACAGGTGGTGCGGCGGTCGCCCGTGCGGCGCTCAACAGCGGCAAGCGGGCGATTGTGGCGGGCCCGGGCAATCCGCCGGTCGTCGTCGACGAGACGGCCGATCTGGATCGGGCCGCACGCTGCATCATTCAGGGTGGCGCCTATGACAACAACCTGCTCTGCATCGCCGAGAAGGAAGTCTTCGTCGTCGACCAGGTGTTCGACGCGATGCTGCAGGCGATGGAGCGTGCCGGCGCCGTGCGGCTCAATGCGGCGGAAGTCGACAAGCTCACCGCGGTGGCCATCGTCCAGGCCGGGGAAGGCGCCCACCGGCACGCGGTCCCGTGCAAGGACTATCTGGGCCAGGACGCGGCGGTGCTGGCCCGCGGCGCCGGCCGCCGCGTGCCGCCGGAAACCGAACTGCTCTTCGGCGAAACCGACGAACAGAACCCTTTCGTGTCGGTCGAGCAGATGATGCCCTTCCTCCCCTTCGTCCGCTGCCGGCATGTCGATGAGGCGATCGACAAGGCGAAACGCTGGGAGCACGGCTTCCGCCACACGAGCATCATTCACTCCAACAATGTGCGGAACATGACGCGCATGGGCAAGCTCATGGAGACCACCCTGTACGTCAAGAACGGCCCGTGCATGGCCGCCCTGGGGCTGGGGGGCGAAGGGTACCCGTCCTACTCCATCGCCGGACCGACCGGCGAAGGGGTCACCACCCCGCTGACCTTTACCCGCGAACGACGCTGCTCGATGATCGACGACCTGTGGATCCTCGGCAAGCCAAAGCAATAGTCCCCAGGAAAGTGCGAGCGATGCAACGCGCGTTAGTGATTGGCCGGGCCATTGCCACGATCAAGCACGAGTCGCTGCGCGGCTTTCGACTGTTGTTGGTACAACCCCAGCTGGCCGACAGGCAGCGGCCGGACGGGCCGCCGCTGCTGGTGGTCGACACGCTGGGCGCGGGGATTGGGCAGACGGTGATGGTTACAAGCGACAACCTCTGCGCACGCGAACTGCTCGGGTCGATCCAGACCCCGGTGCGCTGGACCACTGTGGGGATCGAAGACGAATGACGCCGGAACCGGTCAACATCGAATGGGTCGTGGCAGAAGTACTGCGGCGGCTGCAGCAGCTCGCGGAGGCACCCGCTGGGCCGCCCCCCGCTGTCACGGACACGCCCCGCCGCCAGCCTGCGGTCCCGGCGCCGCTGGAACCGACCGGAGGGTCGAGCCAGGCGGCGGCTCTGGCGGCTGCGGCGGCCGGCGATCTGGTGATCGAGGCCCGCGTCGTGACGCTGGCGGACGTCCAGCGCCGGCTGGACAACGTCCGGCGCGTGCTGGTGCCGCAGGGGGCCGTCGTGACGCCTTCGGTCAGGGACGATCTGCACAAGCGGCACATTCGGCTCGAGTACCTGGAGACGGCGGCAGCCGGCCGCCAGGCGGCAGACGCGTTGACCATCGGACGCTGTACACGCACGCCGGAGGCGGCCCGCGCCGCCACCCGACTTGAACCGCCGGCCGGCGCGCGGGGCATCGTGTTCGACGACTTGCGGTGCGCCGCCCAGACGGTCGGGGCGATCGTCACCGACGCCAACCGGCTGGGGGTGCTGCTGACCGATGATCCGCTGCCGGCCGTCTGTCTGGCCAATCGGCTGCCGGCGGCGCGCGCAGCCTGGGTGCGGAGTGTGGCGGAGCTGCGCGAGGCGATCGCCGCCATCGGTCTGAACTTCCTGGTGGTGGACCCCACAGAGCTGGCCCCGCAGACGTGGCACGAACTGTTGGCGATCTACCGGCAGGGTCTGCCGCGGCGCTGCCCGCCCCGGCTGATCGCCGCTCCGGGGCAGTGTTGAGGACGAACGAGATCATGCGCGTGGCAAAAGTCGTGGGAACTGTGACGCTCAACCGGTGCCTGCCGAGTTACCAGGGAGCGCGTCTGA
Source organism: Pirellulaceae bacterium (assembly GCA_036821925.1). Lineage (GTDB taxonomy): Bacteria > Planctomycetota > Planctomycetia > Pirellulales > Pirellulaceae > JAAYDI01. Next base: position 12,662 of record DAISIS010000081.1, on the reverse strand, counting down.
AGCTCCTGATGCCGCTCGCGACACACGATCTGGCGGGCGGTCTGGAGCCATCCGATGACGCGCTGGTGGCTTGGGATGAACTGGGCGCAGGGCTCGGCAGCTTCGTCGCGGTCGCGGAGGGGTCGGAAGCGGCCCAGCCGTTCCGTCCTGCTGTGAAACCGGTCGATGCCTATGCGGCTGCTATCCTCGACGAACTGGAAGTGGATCCAAACCTGGTGAAGAGAATCCTGGAGTAGTGAGTCATGGTCAACGCCCAGAAGGTGAAAGAAGACATCTGCGACATCGGGCGCAGGATCTATAACAAGGGATTTGCGGCAGCCAACGACGGCAACATCAGTGTGCGGATCAGCGACCAGCATGTGCTGTGCACCCCCACGATGCACTCCAAAGGCTTCCTGAAGCCAGACGATATCTGCACGATCGACATGACGGGCAAGCAGATTGGGGGGCGGAAGAAACGGTCCAGCGAAGCGCTGCTGCATCTGGAAATCTATAAGCAGCGGGATGACGTCAAGAGCGTGGTCCACTGCCACCCACCACACGCCACCGCGTTCGCGATCGCCCGCGAGCCGATTCCGCAGTGCGTGCTGCCCGAAGTCGAAGTGTTCCTGGGGGACGTCCCGATCACGAAATACGAGACCCCGGGGGGGCAGGAATTCGCGGAGACGATCATCCCGTTTGTCAAGAAGACGAACATCATCGTGCTGGCCAACCACGGCACGGTCAGTTACGGCGAAAGCGTGGAACGCGCCTACTGGTTAACGGAAATCCTCGATGCCTACTGCCGTGTGCTGATGCTGGCCAAGAACCTCGGCAATGTCGCCTTCTTCTCGCCAGGTCAGGAGCGCGAACTGCTGGCGCTGAAAGACAAATGGGGATTCGCCGACCCCCGCAACACGCCCGAGTTCCAGAACTGCGATATCTGCGGGAACGATATCTTCCGCAGCAGCTGGAAGGAGAGTGGCGTGGCGCCACGCGCCTTCCCGCGCCCCGGCGCGTCCGCACCCCCGTCCGGTGCAGGCTGCACGACCGACCAGGAAGCGCTGATTCGACTCATCACGGACCGCGTGATGGACGAACTGCGCCGCCAGGCGTAGCCGCGCGGGGGGCTCACCGCCGTACCCCGCCAGATATCCAGAAATGCTGTGCCGATGTCGAGCCTCGGCTGCGACTGTGGTAGCGGGCGACCTCTTCTCACGGCAATCCGCCGCCGGCAGGTGAATCTGGCCGGCGGCCCGGGTGGATGGCAGCCACGTGGTGTTCCCCCCGTGCGTGCCGCTCTTTGTGCAGCTCGGCAGCACAACGCGCGGCGGTCCGCGCGCACCGGACGGCCCCAGTCTGGCGGTAGTCTGGGAAGACTTTTCCGTCGTGCCCCGGTGGAGTCGTACGAATTCTGGCATGCGGAATGAATGTGCCGCGGATGCTGACCCGATGAATAGACTGCCCGTCCGGATCGATCCTACCACTGACCTGCCACCAAACGCACGATCAGCAGCCTTGCGCCGGCCCGGCCGGTGGGGGGCATCTGATGGTAGCGTCAGGGCGTCGTCGTACGGCGTACACGGATGTACTGGAAGCTGCGAACAATACCGGCCGCTTGCGCACTACTGCTGTCGTGGTATGCGCTGACGGCGCGTGCAGACCTGGCTGAAGATCAGTACACGGTCGCCGCACACCACTATAGCGCGGCGCGGTGGGAGCTGGCGATCGAAGAGTTCACGGCGTTTCTCGCCTCGTATCCGGACCATTCGCGCGTCGGTCCGGCGACGTTTTTTCTGGCCGAGTCGCTGATGCAGGTAGGAGACTGGGAGGCAGCCCGCACGCGGTTCACGCAATATCTGCAGTTGAGTGCGGAGGGCCCGTTCGTCCGGCAGGCGTCCTTTCGCCTGGGGGAGGCCAGCTACCTGGCCGGGGATCACGCGTCAGCGCGTGACGAACTGCAGCGGTTCCGGGAGCAGTACCCGGCCGACGAACTGTGTGCCTACGCGTTGCCCTACCTGGGCGAGTTGGCGCTGAGTCAGGAGGATGCGGCGGGGGCCCGGGAGGCGTTTGCGGACGCCCTCGAGCGGTTTCCGCAGGGTCCGTTGTCGGGCGATTGCCGCTGGGGGATGGCGCGGGCGCTCGAGGCGCTGGGCGACCCCGACGGTGCGGCGCGGTTCTACCGTTTCCTCGCCGAGCAGGAGTCGGCATCTCCGCTGAGCGACGACGCTGCACTGCAGCTGGGCATGCTGCAGTATGGACAAGGCCAGTATGCTGCGGCAGTCGAGACCCTGCGGGGGCTGGTCGAGCGTTTTCCCGGCAGTGATGTCCTGCCGCATGCCGAGTACTGGCTGGGTATCAGCGAGGTGGCGACACACGACTATGCGGCAGCTGCGGCCACGCTCGATGCGGCGCAGCGCCAATTCGACCAGCACGAGTTGGCGCCCGTCCTGACGTTTGCGGCCGCCGATGCGCACTGCCGCGCGGGAGCGCCGGACAAAGCGGAGGCGCTGTGCCAGCGCGCGCTCGCCCAGTGGCCGCGCAGCGACTGGGCGGACGACAGCCTCCAGCTGCTGGTGCAGTTGGCCTGGGACGCCGGATCATACGAACAAGTGTGCGCATTGGGCGACCGCTTCGTGGCGGAGTACCCGGACAGCGCGCTGAAGGCGGGGGTCCAGCAGACGGTAGCCCGGGCGCACCTGAAGCAGGAGCGGTTTGAGCGGGCGATCGCAGTGCTCGAATCGCTGGTGGGCAACGCCGACGCCCACGCGTACTACCTGGCCCTCGCCTACCTGGGGGCCGGGCGCCCGCAGGACGCGCTGGGCGCTCTGGACCGCCTGACGGGCGTGACGGGCCCGGTCGAGTTGGTCCACGGGATGCATATTGCCCGGGCATCGGCGCTGGTCGCGTCCGGACGTCTGGCCGAAGCGGTGACGCCGCTGCAGGCGATTCTCGCTTCCGCGTCCGAGGGGCCGGAGGTCGAGAAGTGCCGGGCGCAGCTGGCGGTCGTGCTGGCGCGGCTGGAACGCTGGGCGGAGCTGCCACCGCTGCTGGAGCTGCTGCGCGCGGCGCGCACGGATGACGCGCTGTACTGGTCGACGGTCGCGTACCTGGCGGAGGCGGCATACGCAGGGAAACAGGACGCGCTGGCGGAGCAGCTCTTCCGGGAGCTGGCCGGCCACGACGGTGCGCCGGAGCTGGCCGCCCGCGGACTCTCGGGGCTGGCGTGGCTCGCGTGGCGCCGAGACGACGCCACCCAGGCGGCCAGCGCGTGTGCCGAGCTGCTGACGCGGTACCCCGACAGTCCACTCGCGGCGGAGGCCGCCGTGATGCGCGGCCAGGCCCTGGAGAAGACGGGTCAGCTGGCGGAGGCGGCGGCCGTCTATCGGCTGGTCTGTGAGCGGCACGCCCAGTCGCCGCACGCCAGCACGGCCCTGCTGTCCGCTGCACGCATCTACGACGGGCTGCAGCAGGACAGCGCGGCGGAACCGCTGCTGCGCACCTGGCTGACACAGTATCCCGGGGCGCCCCAGCGCGATGCGGCCCTGTATCAGCTGGCCTGGGTGCTGAGCGACCAGGGGCGCGAGGACGAGGCGGACCAGGTGTTCGAAGAACTGCAGACGCAATGCCGCGGCAGCCGGTACTGGGCGGATGCCACGTACCGCCTGGCAGAACGCGCTGCCCGGGCCGGCGCGGCGCAGCGTGCCGACGCGCTGGCGGCCGAGATCGTGGCGGCGGATCCGCAAGGTCCGCTGACGCACCACGCGCTGTTCCTGCGCGGCCAGCTCGCGGCGGCCGCGAAGCGGTGGACGGACGTGGATCGCGCGATGCAGCAGCTGGTGGCCTACGATCCGCAGGGTGCGCTGGCCTTGCCGGCCCAGTACTGGCTGGCCGAGTCGCGCTACTGGCAGAAGGACTACGATGCCGCCCGGGTGTGTTTCGACCGGCTTGATCAGGCGGTGCAGGGGCGCAGCGACACCTGGCTGGCCATGATCCCGCTCCGCCGCGCTCAGGTCCGGGCCCATGCCCAAGAGTGGCCGGCCGCCTACGACATCGCCCGCACGATTGCCGCACAATTCCCCGCGTTCGCCCAGCAGCACGAAGTCGATTTCCTGCTGGGCCGCTGCTTGATGAACGAAGCCGAGTTCGACGCGGCGCGGCAGGCGTACCAGCGGGTGATCGACTCCGCCACCGGCCGGACGACAGACACCGCGGCGATGGCTCAGTGGATGATTGGCGAAACGTACTTCATGCAGAAACAGCACCACGAGGCGATCAAGGCCTACCACCGCGTGCTGGCGCTGTACCGATCACCCCAGTGGCAGGCGGCGGCGCTGTTGCAGGCCGGCAAGTGCCACGAGATGATCGGCCAGTGGGATGAGGCCGTCAAGCTGTACTCCCAGATCCTGCAGGACTATCCCACGACCCGCGTGGCAGACAAGGCCGCCGCCCGGCTGCGCACGGCGCGCCAGCGCACTGACCGGGGGCGGACACGCTGATCCCAGACAACAGAGTAGGGCGCGCCCCGTTTCGCGCCGGCCGCCAAGCGGCACAGCCGAAGGAAACACGACGTGATGAACCAACCCGCCAGACCCGTGCAGAGAATCAAGGTGACGACGATGCAGAGCAGGGCCATGACAATGCGACTGATCCGGATGCTGGCCATCGGGAGTCTCGTGTGGCTGGGCGGCACCTACCGGCTATACGGCCAGCCGGCCACGCCGCCTGACGTGTCCGTGCCGACCGTCTCGCGGGCCGCCGACAGCCCGGCCGAGGACGGATTGATCCCGACCCAGAGCCTGCTGGGCATGCTCCGCGACGGGGGCATCCTGATGGTCCCAATCGGCATCTGCTCCTTCGTGCTGCTGGTCTTCGTGTTCGAACGCTCGATTGCGCTGCGGCGCGGCCGTGTGATCCCGCGCCCCTTCGTGCGGCGATTTCTGGAACAGCTCCGGGCCGGCCAACTGACGCGCGAGGACGCGGTGCGGCTGTGCGAGGAAAATCTAAGTCCGGTGGCACAGGTGCTCGGCGCCGCCGCACGCAAGTGGGGACGCCCGTCGGTGGAGATCGAGCAGGCGGTGATTGACGCGGGCGAACGGGTGACCAACGAACTGCGCCGCTACATCCGCCTGTTCAACGCGATCTCGACCATCAGCCCCCTGCTGGGATTGCTCGGCACCGTCTTCGGCATGATCAGCGCCTTCAACTCCATCGTGCATTCGCAGGCCATGGGGCGCGCGGAACTGCTGGCCGGCGGCATCGCCATGGCCCTGCTGACCACCGCGGCCGGTCTGTGCGTGGCGATTCCCGCGCTCATTGCCTACCTGTATTTCATCAGCCGGGTGGACCGCCTGATCATGGCCATTGACGCGTATGGCCAGCAGGTGGTGGATCTGATCTCGGTCGAAGCGCAGACGAGTCGGCCGGTCAGCGGCCGCAGCAAAGCGGCCTAGGCCCCCCCCGCAGACCGCCTGCTAACAACTAACCTAGATGTGCTGCCATGCCTCTGAAAACGATCCAAGACGACCCCCCCTCCATCAACCTGACGCCGTTGATCGACGTGGTGTTCAACCTGATCATCTTCTTCATGGTGACCACGACGTTCGGTGAATGGGAGAGCAACATGGCGGTCAAGGTTCCGCAGGTCAAGCAGGCGGGGGCCCTGGCGCCGGGCCCGGAGAAACGCGTGGTGAACGTGCTGCGCGACGGCCGCATCGCGCTGGACCGCGACATCGTGTCGCTGCCGGAACTCACGCAGCGTCTGGCCGCCGTCAAACAGCGGTACAGCGATATCAGTGTGGTGGTGCGGGGAGACGCGGACGGCGCGTTCCAGAACGTCGCGTCGGTGCTCAGCGCATGCCGCGAAGCGGGCATCAGCGACATGGGCATCTCCGTGCGTCTGGCGCAGGGTCCGGACGGCATTCAGAACAGGTAACTCATGAGCCCGCACGTGTGGCTTCTGGCCAACAACTTGACTGCTACGGCGAGCCTCAGCGACCGGCTGATCGGGATGGTCATCTGGACGGGTGTGGCGGTCCTGGTGGTCGCGCTGCTGCTGCTGATGCGCACCCGCTGGGGCCAGTCGCAGCCGCTCTCCAAGTGCGTCGCGCTCTCCGTCTTCGCCCACCTGCTGTTGTTCCTGTACGCCCACGGCACCCGCATGATTTTCTACGGGCCGCAGCCGCCCGGCACCGACACGATCCAGCTGGCCTTCATCAGCTCGGAACTGCCCCCCGCGGATGACGCGGCGGAGACGGAACCGCAGCCGGCGCCCGAACCGTGGGAGACGCTGCCGGAAGAGGATGCTGTGCCGTCGCAGGAGGGCGAGGTCCCACGCCTGGAGACCGACGCGGCAGAAGTGATGCGCGCCACGCCCGCCGGGCTCTGGACGCCCGACACGGCCACACTGCCGCAGCCCGACGTGCCGCTGGCCGAACCGGTCCGGGCAGCGGTCGAGCCGCCCCGCCCCGCGGCGCCGAAGCCCGTCCCGGCGCCGGTGCAGCCGGTCGCGATTGAGGAAGTCGTGCCGCCCCCGCGCGCGGACCCGGCGGTGACGGTTCCCGAACTGGTGGAGCCGGCGCGCATGGAGACGGTGTCGCCGGCGCGACCGGTCGCTGACACGCAGCGCGAGACGCAGCTGCCGGCCGACCTGATGACGCTCGGGTCGCGCATGCAGGAACTGGCCGAGGTCGCCGCGCATTCCGACACGGCCGACGCGCGGGCCGGCCACCACGACCAGCTGGCCGAGTCGGAGAACCGGGGCATGGACGCCCCCGGCATGCTCGACGAAGGCGCTCGGTCGACCGCGGCCGGCAACCTGGTCGCCCTGCCCTCCCGCACCGGCCTGCCCCGCGTGCTGGCGACGGCGGCTCCGTTGATCATCGAACAGGCGGTGGCGCGCGCCACGCCGCGGCTGGGCGACGGACAGCCGCTGCCGGAACCGTATCGCCTGCGCACGCTGCCGGTCCAGCGCGAAGTGGCGGCGGCCCTGGGGGGCAGCACCTCGGCCGCCTCCGCCGTCGAAGCGGCGCTGGCCTGGCTGGCCATCAGCCAAGAGCCGGATGGCAGTTGGAATGCGAGTCGCTGGGGCGGCGGCCTGGAATTGAAAGTCGCCGGCCACGATCGCGAAGGAGCGGGCGCTGACGCCGATACGGGCATCACCGGCCTGGCCGTGCTTGCCTTCATGGGCAACGGCCAGACCCATCTGGAAGGCACCTATCGCAAGAACATCCAACGCGGTCTGGAATACCTGCTGCGCAGCCAGAGCGCCGACGGCAGTCTGGCCGGCCCGGCGCGCCTGTACGCCAAAATGTACTGCCACGGCATCGCCACGCTGGCGCTGAGCGAAGCGCTGGCCCTGACCGGCGACGAACGCATCCGGCCGTATGTCGAACGGGCGATCGGCTTCAGCGTCACCGCGCAACACCCGACCACCGGCGGCTGGCGGTATCAGCCCGGTGATCTGGGCGACATGAGCCAGTTCGGCTGGCAGGTCATGGCGCTCAAGAGCGCTTCCCTGGCCGGGATCAGCGTGCCACACCGCACGCGCGAAGGGATGCTGCACTTCCTGCAACGCTGCGAGATGGGGACGCACGGCGGACTGTCCTGCTATCGACCCGGCACGCCCCCCACCCGTTCCATGACGGCCGAGGCGCTGGCCAGCCGGTACTTCCTCGACCTGGCTCCCGACCGCGCGCTGGTCACCGAGGCGACCGATTACCTGCTGGGCGCGCTGCCGCAGGCGGACATCCCTAACCTGTACTACTGGTATTACGGCACGCTGGCCCTGTTCCAGGTCCAGGGGGAGGCGTGGACCCGCTGGAACGAGGCCCTGCAGCGCCAACTGCTGCCGCTGCAGCGGACCGACGGCAATCTGGCCGGCAGCTGGAACCCCGATACCCTGTGGGGCTGCTACGGGGGACGGGTCTACTCCACGGCGATGGCCACGCTCTGCCTCGAAGTCTACTACCGCTACCTGCCGCTGACCGCTCTGCGGGGCGACCGGCACCGCCGGTGATCGGCTGCCGTCTGCTGCGGAGCCGGTTTGACAGCGGCCAGCCGGTCAGTAGAATTGAGTCGGTTGGGGGAAGACTCGAAGTGCAACGGTTGGTCCAGGTGACGCCCTGCCGGGCCGCTTACCCGCTTTCGCCGCTTTTGCGCCCCCCACATGGTGCATGGTTCCCTCCTTTTTTGTGCGAGAGCGTTGTGATGCTTGGGTATTTCTTCGGGATTGGGCACGTCGAGTTGCTGATCGTTGCCTTCGTCATCCTGTTGTTGTTTGGCAATCGCTTGCCAGGGTTGATGCGATCGCTGGGGCGCGGCGTCGTGGAGTTCAAGCACGGTCTGCATGGGGAAGACGACGGCGCCGACGATGATACTGTCGAGTCGTCGAAGTCGAAGAAGACCGAAAAGATCAACGCGGGCTGATCACTCGCCGGCCTCGCTGCGCGCCTGGCGGTGTCCGCCGGCGCGGTCCGTGCGAGGCGACGATGTTGATGGCGATGCGGTGTCTCGGAGGGCCACTGTCGCCCGACTGCGAGGGCGGCCGGGTGCCGGCGCGCTCTGGTGGATGTGCTATCCTGGGTGCGCGGCGTGGTGCGGGTCAGCGAGCCGGTACGAGTCATAGGGCCAGTATTCCTTTCTCCTGCGCGTGAGACGAAGCCATGTTCGGAATGGGACCGTCAGAACTGATAATCGTCGGCATCGTGGCCGTGCTGTTGTTCGGCCGCAAGCTGCCGGAAGTGGCGAAATCGCTCGGGTCGAGCTATCGGGAGTTCCGCAAAGGTCTCAATGAACTCCAGTCACAAGTGAACGTGCGCGATATTTACTCCACGACCACCAGCTCGGCCACGAGCAAGTCATCGTATTCGGAGTCCAAGCCCGTGAACTACGGCAGCTCGGACGACCATGCGGAAGTGACGGCTCCGAAGTTCGAGCCGCCGCCGTGCGAGCCGCAAACGCCCGCTGCCGAGCAGCCGCCATCGGGCGAGATCGACAAACAGATCCCGGAGCGATGATGGCCGGGAGGCGGGGGCCAAACGCCCACCCGCGCCGGACGACCGTCGGCGCGGGCGCCCCTCCCAGCGCGCGGCGCGCCTTGTACTTCGTGACCGGGCCACCGTCTGGGACTAGCGAACCGGCAAGCCGCTGATCCGCTGCCCGAGCGGTTCGAGCACCGTCCCGTCAGGCAGCGTGTACGCGCTGTCACCAAAGTTGACCGTCACCTCGACCCCGTTGGCAAACTGGGTGCGCTGCACGGCATGATCGTCGGTCAACCAGCTGTGCGATAGCATCTCGCTGTATCCGGTCGCACGCGCCACCGGTGCCGCCGTGCGGTAACTGGCCACGAAGCGGTCCCGGTGCTGCCGCCAGATTTCCTGGTTGACCATGAACATCGGTGGTGTGCCGTAGAGCGCGTTCCACAGATCGCGCCGCTGCCACACGCCGGGCAGCTTGTTGTTGTAGTCGCCCCAGTACCACTGTGCCACAACGCAGTCGTGGTAGACCAGTTCCCACAGCGGCAGCCGGTAGTAGTGGCCCGTCTGGAACTTCGCAATCGACTCCGGGACTTCGTCCCACGCTCGCAGCATGTCGCGGCCGGCGTCGGGCACCCGGTAGGGACCCAGGCTCAGCATCCCCTCGAAGTAATGCACATAGGGTACCGCCGCGTCGTGCCCCGTTTCGCTCCCCGTCACCAGACCGCACGTCTGACTGATGTACTCCAGCAACTCCATGCGAAACCGCTTGCTGTCCGAACGGGTCATGGGGTGCCGGGGATGGTAGCACTCCCGCCATTCCGACGCGGTCGTCGTGTCGATGAAGCGGCACCGATAGGGATGCGTGGCCAGCTCGGCCGGCACCCGGCGCCGCGCATAGTCGACCGCCACGGCGTCGCACAGCACCGCGCAGGAATACCAGTTCCCCTCCTTGTCCTGCACGCCCCAGCCCTTGGTCCACGTTCCATCCTGCTGCAGCACGATGTCGTCTGGCCATCCCGCGCTGGTCCAGTCGGGATGCTGGTAGCCGAGCTTGGCGAAGTTGGCCGGATCCATCAGGTCCTGGTAGATATCGTAGCGGCTGGTCAGCACGCCCCGTGCGTTGAGCTGCCGGATCTGCTCCGGCGTGCTGTGATTGCTCCAGAGGATGCGATCGATCCCGAGCTCCTGCATCTCCGCGCACATGTCGGGGCTGGGCCGATCCCAGCACCACACGTTGACCGCGCCGACGAGCAGGTCGACGTGCGGATTGTCGGCCCGCTTCTGCGCCAGTGTCTTGAACAGACCGGTCTGCTGCGCGTACTGGCGATACCGCTTGCACATGCTCACGTAACCGCCGGTGTCGAGCACGATGTACCGGATGCGGCGGGCCGGCCCGAATTGCCCTTTCTGGGGCAGCCACTCCGGCGCCTGGCACAGGCGGCCGTCGATCCGCGGGATATCCACTGCCGCATCGTCCGGCGTTTCGACAATCGCCATCAGGCTGCCTGTCAAGTCGGTACATCCCCAGAAACTCATGCACAACCCGTGTCCGCCCAGCAGGTGATAGCTCATGTCCGGCAGCGCGTGGTCATCCACCGGGTAACTCATGCCTTCGTTGACCGGCATGATCAGATACTGGCCAGCATGTGTGGCAAAGGGAGCCGGAAAACGGAGCCGTTCGCGCATGACGCCCTCCGCCTTCAACTCCATCACGAACTCGGGCGCGTCCGGCTCGAGTCGAATCGTCCCGGCAACCGTGAGCATGTCGTCGGGCTTGCACAGCTGGAAGTCAATCCCCGTGTCCGACTGACGGGCGTCCAGCATGAATTGCAGCGTCGTGGCCAGCTGCCGATACACGCGCCCCGAGCGGCGGTCCGTCACGGTCAGCGTCGCCTGTTCGGGACAGAGCGCGACGTCGAGCAGACCGTTGGTGGCGGTCACCTGAGCCGGGAGTGGCTGGCGCAGCTGTTCGAGAGTCCCGGTCTGCGTGAGCGAGACGCTGTCCAGCCAGACCTCGGAAGGGCCGTCGCCGATCAGGCGGGGCAGGATGCTTGCCGCCCGTGGCGGGATGACGAACTGCGACCGCACCTCGCGCCAGGAACTGACCTGGCTGACCCGCGTGCCGCCGTATGACCAGGCCAACGCCTGCTGCTGGGCGTCATAGAGGATGACGCCCAGTGTGGCGCTCCCCTCGCCGCGCGTCTGAATCCAGCCGCTGAGTTCAAAGATGTCCCCCGGCTGCACCGGGATCGGCTGGGCCTGAGGAAAACTCCAGTCCTGGTTGCCCGGATACGCGACGTGCACAGCCCGCTGGCCGTCGTGAACCACGTCGGCCACGATGCGGGCCTCCCCGTCGCCCGTGCGCGACCAGAAGGTGCCCCAGCCGGCGCTGCCCTGCTCCAAGCCGCCGTTGACGACCAGGTCGTCCGCTGCCACGCCTACAAGACCAGTCCCGCCCAGCAGGAATACGCACGCCGTAAAACGAGCACATAACATGACGGGTCTCCCAATGGCTGCAGCGGCCCGCATCCCGACGACGCGCCCTTGACTGAGCCAGTTTGCTTCTACAGATGGTAGCATAGATATGGCGTGGAATGCGTGGTGGTGCCTGGGGTACCACGCGCCCGGCCGACTGGTGGGGGAACCGTTGCCATGAGCGAGGCGTTTGACGCGATAGCCGATGCCTACGATCAGTGGTACGACACCGCCGAGGGCCGGGTGATCTTTCAGGCTGAACTCGAGTGTCTGCGGTTGCTTGGCAGGGGCTTTCGCGGGCGTTGGCTGGAGGTGGGCGTCGGTACCGGGCGTTTTGCCGCCGCGCTCGGCGTGGCGGAGGGTGTCGATCCGTCGGCGCGCATGCTCGAGCACGCTGCCCGGCGCGGCATCCGCACGCACCTCGGTACGGCCGAGCACCTTCCGTTTCCAGACCACTCCTTCCACGGGGTGCTCATGGCGCTGACCCTGTGCTTTGTCCGCGATGGCGTGCTGGCATTACGGCAGTGCGCCCGCGTGCTAGTCCCCGACGGGTTGGTCGTCCTGGGAGCGATCCCGGCCGATGGTCCGTGGGGGCAAGCGTACGCCCGCAAGGCGGCCGCCGGCCACCCCCTGTACTCACAGGCCCACTTCCGTTCCGTCCCGGAACTGCTGGAACTGGCAGACCGCGCCGGCCTGGCCCCTCGGGCGCTGGCCAGCGCCGTCCTGTGGAAACCAGACTCCGACTGCACCGGTCCGGTGCGCGTCGAGCAGGGGATCGACCGCGAGGCGGCCTTTGTCGGGCTGCTGTTGGGCCGGCCCCGCAGCGGAGCCAGGATGGTGCCATAGGACCGATGCTTCCTCGCTCACAGTACCGATCGAGTCCCACAACGGTTTCGTTCTACCAGTTCAACGACAGTCAGGAAATCGCCGCCGCTCAGCCTCCCAAGCCGGCGCGCCGGCTGACCGGGCCAAACCACGGGGAGTATTGCCCAGCTGGACGGGTACACCTGCCGCGGACAGAAGCGACTTCGCTTCCGTCCACGCTGCGGTGGCCCGGGGTGAATCCGATAGTGCCCATGATGGTCGTGACGGACGTAGACGATTATCCCGCTGGCGACAAGCTCGGACAGATCTCGCTTGGCCGTCTTCTCGGCCACGCGGAAGTGTCACTCAACACTCAAGGGAGACAAGGAGGTCGAGAAAATGTTTGTCGGTGAACCTGGCGGCCTT
>DAISIS010000080.1:0-15400 GCA_036821925.1 Pirellulaceae bacterium | reverse complement strand
CCTGGGGCGTTGCCCCAGGCTACGTTGACAATGGCCTTCGGCCAACTGCGGGATGCAACCGCTTCACAGTGAGGAGGTAGGCATTCCATGCGAATGGGCCCATCCATGGCACAAATCTGTCCACCATAACCAGTTCAGAATGACCGGGTCTTTCACCGTCCCACCCAGCGCGCGGCCCCGCCGCACATCCGGCAGAAACGGTCCATCCTGAATGCTCGCCCCCCGCTGGCGCAGCGCAGCGTCCCGGATTCTGCCGTCAACCGGCTGGCCGCAGGATATGGTTGCTTGGATTCGCGCCTTTGGGGAGAGGCGTGTGTCGTCGACGCGGCGGGGAAAGCTGCAAGCTTGAGGGGACCTTGCCGCGTCTTTTTTTTGTTCCGCGTGCGCGACGGCAGTGCGGCCTCACGCGCCCGCGGCGGTCTGGCGGGCCTCATACGCGGCAATCTCCGCTTCGTGCTGCAGCGTCAGCGCGATGTCGTCGAGTCCTTCGAGCAGCATATGCCGGCGGAATTCGTCGACGGTGAAGGCGCACTGCAGCCCCGCCTCGTCGCTGATGCGTTGCTGCTCGAGATCCACCAGCAGCTGGTAGCCGGGCCGGGCGGCCGCGGCGGCAAACAGCTGCTCAACACGCGCCTCGTCCAGCCGGATGGGCAGCAGGCCGTTCTTGAAGCAGTTGTTGTAGAAGATGTCGGCAAAGCTCGGGGCGATCACCACGCGGAATCCGTAGTCGGCCAGGGCCCAGACGGCATGTTCACGGCTGGAGCCGGAGCCGAAATTGCGGCGGGCCACGAGGATCGACGCGCCGCGCACCGCCGGCTGATTCAGCTCGAAATCGGGATTGTCCTGCCCGTCCTCGCGAAACCGCCAGTCGAAGAACAGAAACTGTCCGAAGCCGGTCCGCTCAATGCGTTTGAGGAACTGCTTCGGGATGATCTGATCCGTGTCGACATTGGCCCGGTCGAGCGTCGCGACCAGACCGCGGTGCCTGCGAAAAGGATTCATGGTGACGGTGCCTGTGAGAGCCTGTGAGAGAAGTGATGCAGCCGGTGGGCCGGTCTACTTGTATTGCCAGTCGCGAATGTCCACAAAATGCCCGGTCACGGCGGCGGCGGCGGCCATGGCCGGCGAGACCAGATGGGTGCGTCCCCCTTTCCCCTGCCGGCCTTCGAAATTCCGGTTGCTCGTGGCCGCGCACCGTTCGCCCGGCGCGAGCTTGTCCGGGTTCATGGCCAGGCACATGCTGCAACCGGCCTCGCGCCATTCGCAGCCGGCGTCCCGGAACACCCGGTCGAGTCCCTCCTGTTCGGCCTGGGCCTTCACCTGGGCACTGCCCGGCACCACCATCGCGCTCACACGCGGGCTGACCCGGTACCCGCGTACGACGGCAGCGGCCGCGCGCAGATCTTCCATCCGCGCGTTGGTGCACGAACCGATGAAGACACGGTCGATCGCGATGGCCGCGGCGGTCATCCCCGGGGTGAGCCCCATGTACTCGAGCGCCTGCGCGGCCGATTTCCGCTCGGTCTCGTCGTCGTACTGCGCCGGGTCTGGCACGGCCGCGGTCACCGGCATCACCTGACCGGGGTTGGTGCCCCAGGTGATCTGCGGCACCACGTCAGCGGCCTGGAACACCTGCACCGCGTCGTACACAGCGCCGGCGTCGGAGGGCAGGCGTTGCCAGCGTGCGACGGCGGCGTCGAAGTCGGCCGGCGCGAACTCACATTTGCGCAGGTAGTCGTAGGTCGTGGTATCCGGCGCGATCATGCCGGCCCGCGCCCCAGCCTCGATCGACATGTTGCAGACCGTCATCCGCTCTTCCATGCTCAACGACCGGATGACGCTGCCCGTGTACTCCAGCACATAGCCCGTGCCGCCGCTGGTCGTCAGCCGGCCGATCAGGTAGAGGATCAGATCCTTAGCCGTCACACCGCGCCCCAGCTGTCCGTCGATGCGCAGCTCCATGGTCTGCGGTCTGGACTGGCGCAACGTCTGCGTCGCCAGCACATGCTCAACCTCGCTCGTGCCGATCCCGAACGCCAGCGCTCCGAAGGCCCCGTGCGTCGCCGTATGGCTGTCGCCACAGACGATGGTCATGCCGGGCTGGGTATACCCGAGTTCCGGCCCGATCACGTGCACGATGCCCTGCCGCGGATCGTCGAGATCGTACAGCCGGATGCCAAACTCGCGGCAGTTCGCCCGCAGCGTGTCCACCTGCTGCCGCGAGATCGGGTCGGCAATCGGCTGGTCGCGGTCGGTTGTCGGGATGTTGTGATCCGGAGTGGCCACCGTCAACGCGGGGCGCCGGACCCGGCGGCCCGCCAGGCGCAAGCCCTCGAAGGCCTGGGGACTCGTCACCTCGTGCACCAAGTGCAGGTCGATGTACAGGATGGCCGGGGCACCCGGCTCCTGATGGACCACATGGTCATCCCAGATCTTCTGGAACATGGTACGAGGCGGCGGGGACGATGGAACCATTGGCGTATCCGTCAAGAGGGGTCAAGGCTGGAGGCGGATGCCTCGGATGATCCCCCAAGTATAGCGGACGGGCCGGGTTCCATGTAGGCCGGCACCCTACGCCTTCCAGATCTTGCCGCGCGAGTGCTGCACGTCCCGGGTGGCATTGCGCGAGTCGACGACCAGCGGGGCGTAGCGGACGATGAAGTCGTAGTCGTAGGCCGAGTGGTCGGTGGCGATCAGGGCACAGTCGAGCGAGGCCAGGTACTCGGGCGTCATCGGCTCGCTCGCCAGACGCGGCACGCGGAAATGCCGCATGGCGGGGAGCACCGGGATGTGCGGATCGTTGTAGCTGACCATCGCACCGGACGCCTGCAGCAGCTCCATCAGCTTGAAAGAGGGGCTCTCCCGCGGATCGTCCACATCCTTCTTGTACGCCACCCCCAGGACCCCGACGTGGCTGCCGCGCATGGGCTTGCCCACACTGTTGAGCGCTTCCATCGTGCGTCCCACTACGTACTTGGGCATGGACAGGTTGATCTCGCCCGCCAATTCAATGAACCGGGTCGACATCTCGTGCTTGCGCGCCACCCAGCTCAAGTAGAACGGATCGATCGGGATGCAGTGCCCGCCGAGCCCGGGACCGGGATAGAACGCCTGGAACCCGAACGGCTTGGTCTTGGCCGCCTCGATCACCTCCCAGACGTCGATGCCGATCCGCTCGAAAAGCACCTTCAGCTCGTTGACCATCGCGATGTTGACGCTGCGATAGGTGTTCTCCAGGATCTTGCACGCCTCGGCCACCTCGACCGACGAGACGGGGACGGTCCGCACGACCGCTTGCGCGTACAGGGCGTTGGCGATCTCCGCACTCAGCGGGTCGATCCCGCCCACCACCTTCGGGATCCGGCTGGCCGAGAAACTGGTGTTCCCCGGGTCCTCCCGCTCGGGGCTGTAAGCCAAGAAGAAATCCTGGCCCACCGTCAGCCCCGACGCCGACAGGATCGGGAGCATCACCTCGCGCGTCGTACCCGGATAGGTCGTGCTTTCCAGGACCACCAGCTGGCCGGGGCGAAGCGTCCGGGCGATCTCCCGCGTGGTCGCCTCCACGTACACCAGGTCCGGGTCGCGACTCTCGCTCAACGGCGTCGGCACGCAGATCAAGATGGCATCGGCTTCCGCCAGCCGCGTCATGTCGGCCGTCGGGCGGAACTGCTCCTCCCGGATGCAGTCGGCAATCCACTCGCCCGTGATGTGTCCGATGTAGCTCTGGCCCTCGAGCAGCTTGTCAACCTTCGACTGGTCGACGTCAAACCCCATCGTCCGGAAACCGGCGTTCATGAACGCCTGCACCAGCGGCAGGCCCACGTAACCGAGCCCGACGACGCCAATTACGGCCGTCTTGTTTTCGATGGCGGCCAGCAGCGGGTGTTTGTCCTGTACGGCACTTGTCATACGGGTCCTCATCAAAGACAGAGCCCTGCGGGTTTTCGCACGCGGTAGTTTCGTACTAGTATAGCATGGTGGATCAGCTGACCCCGGCGCTGCCGTATGCACCGCCGGCCGGGACGGATCGCTCACCGCACGTCCGGGGAAGTCGCCCGGCCGGTGCGCGGCGGCCGCCGCCGGATGCGGCCAGCGCAATTGTGCAGATTGTACAGCCTGGGTCGTTCGTTCAGACGCGGAGCAATCATGGCCAACATCCTGGTTACCGGCGCCGCCGGCTTCATCGGATTTCACCTCTGCGGACGACTGCTCGCCCGCGGTGATTCAGTCACCGGACTCGACAATCTCAACGATTACTACGACGTGCAGCTGAAACGGGATCGCCTGGCTCAACTGGAAGGACGACCCGGGTTCACCTTCGTGCGCGCCAGCCTGGCCGATCGCGCGCAGATGGAACAGACCTTTCGCGACCAGTCGTTCGACATCGTGGTCAATCTCGCGGCCCAGGCCGGCGTGCGGTACTCGCTGACCAACCCGCAGGCCTATGTCGAGAGCAATCTGGTGGGGTTCGTCAACGTCCTGGAAGGTTGCCGCCATCAGGGCGTGAAGCACCTGGTCTACGCGTCGTCCAGCTCCGTCTACGGCGCCAACTCCCAGATGCCGTTTTCCGTGCACCACAATGTCGACCATCCGGTCAGCCTGTATGCGGCCACCAAGAAGGCCAATGAGCTGATGGCCCACACCTACAGCCATCTCTACGGGCTGCCGACCACCGGGCTGCGGTTCTTCACCGTCTACGGCCCCTGGGGTCGCCCCGATATGGCACTCTACCTGTTCACCAAAGCCATCCTGGCCGACCAGCCAATCGACGTCTTCAACCAGGGTAAGATGCAGCGCGACTTCACGTACATCGACGACATTGTCGAAGGCGTCGTGCGTGTGGCCGACCGTACGCCTACACCCAACCCCGACTGGTCAGCCGCACACCCGGACCCGGGGACCAGCCGCGCACCGTACAAGATCTACAATATCGGCAACCACCAGCCGGTCGAACTGCAGCATTTCATCGCGACCCTGGAGCGTGCGCTGGGCAAACAGGCCCGGAAGAATCTGCTGCCGATGCAGCCGGGCGATGTGCCGGCCACCTATGCGGACGTCGACGACCTGATGCGTGACGTCGGCTTCCAGCCGGCCACCTCGATCGAACAGGGGATCCAGCGTTTCGTGGACTGGTATCGGGATTACCACCACGTGCGGTAACGGTATCGAGGCCTGTGAACGAGCTGCCAGCCGGCCCCGCGTTACGCGGCGCGGCGGCGCGCCGTCCGGGTGTCGGCCAGCCGACGGACCGCTGGGAAGTCCAGCACGCGGTAGGTCCCCTCCCGCCCGCCGCTGCCCGGCTCTTCCACGAGCACAATCGAACGTTCGTGAAGCATCCGCGGCAGGTAGAACCAGGCGCGTTCCAGCGCCGCCCCCTCCTGATCGGCACGAATCACGACCAGATCGGTGTCGAGCAGCGAATTGGCTGCCTGCGCCAACGCCGAGAACGGATCGCCGGGAACTAGCCGCACGCGCGCTCCGCTCGACGCCAGGAAGCTGTACGCCTCCTTGAGCGACAGGCCGGGAGACGCCGCCGGACGCATCTCAAACAGGTCAATCCCTGTGAACCGCACTCGCGTGCGCGGTGTGTAGCGCGCCGCCAACTGGATCATGTTGCGGGCCAACTGGCCATTGCCCACGCCAAGCTCGACGAGATGGCCGGCATGAGTATCTCGAATTGTGCGATAGACAAGGCGGTCTGCAATGGGTTTGGCGAAATAAGCAAGATGCAGGTACTTAATCAGACGTGCTGCACTCAACGACGCATTCCTTTGCGCTCGGAGGTGGATGAGTCTTGCTGGCACTGGCACCACATGGTCGTCAGAAGTGAGTTTCGGATTTCCCTGCGGCTCGAGACCAGGAAAAGCGAGCCGGCTGGAATATCCTGCCGCACGCTCATCGCCGCCAACCGCGGAAGTGGTTCAGGTATTGCCGCTCGAAGTCGGGCACGGCAGCCTGCAATCGCTCACTCAAACTCACTGGACCCGGGTGCGTGCGCAGATCGGCCAGGTACTCAACCAGCACCCGCCGGGCCGCGGGTGGGCCGTGCAGCATGAAATGCACCCACGCCCAGGCAGCGCGATAGTCGTCGGCCTGCATGCGATTGACATCTCGCAGCGCCTCAAGCGCTGTGAGTGACGGCACGCGCCGCAGCCAGGCGTCCCACTTCGTCGCCGACAGATATGGGTTGTCAGAAACCCGTTGCCCCGCCGTCTGTTCGTAGTACTCGGCAAGACCCTCGTCCAGCCAGAGCGGAACGTCTGGCAGGGCGTCGTGCAGCAGTGCGTGCACCGTCTCGTGCCGCACGTCTGTCTCGTGGTCAGCACTCTGGTAGGCAAACACCCAGCCGGGCATCGACCCTTTGATGAACAGCGCGCGACGCGCTGGCGCTCCGCGGAAATAGTATCCCATGTACCGGTCGTAGGACGCCTGGTCCCGAAACAGAATGAGATGGATCGGGTCGCCCCCGGCGCTCAACTCCAGCGCAGCAGTCACGTCGCGTTCCAACTGATGCAGGTCCGCAAGCAACCGGTCGGAGCCATCGAGCGAGTAGTCCGCCAACAGATGGAACCGCCCCACCTGACGCTGATCAACCCAGTCCGCCGCGCTGACAACACCACGCACCGTCGCGACGGTAAGCAGCGCAAACAGAACGCGCAGAACGGGCAAAACGCGGCAAAGCCGATGTCTGGCACACATGGCCTGGCACACTTGGCCTTCCTGACCGACAGGGGACGGCAGAACCCCGACTCGCCCGATCCGGCACACAGTCATTCGTGCCGAGACAGGGGCGCCGGTTGCGGGAGGGGGCGATTGTACCGGGCGGTGCCGCTCGGTCAAGGCGGATATCATCCACCCCAATGGACGGGGTTGGACAAGGCAAAGGAAAGACGCGTCCAACGCGACGCCGCAGGTCGTCCGAGGTGGGTGTCCCGGCGTGCAATTGACCACGTCTTATGGGACGTGTATCGTGTTGACTCGTCCTGCCATCAGAGACTGCGGTAAATACAGGACACGAGGCAATATAGGCAGTCCTGGGCAAGTTGAGGCCAGAAAGGCAGTTCGTTGTGAAATATGCAGCCGTGGGTCCAGTCGCCATTCATCTGCCCGAGCGAGTGGAGACGAACGACCAGTTGCAGGCCGAGTTCCCTTCGTGGGACATGAAGCTGATCTACGAGAAGACGGGGATCTTTGCCCGGCACATTGCCGCCCCGGACGAATGCGCATCGGACTTAGGGGTACAGGCTGCGGAGAAGTTGTTCCGGCAGTACGACATCGATCGGTCTTCCATAGACTTTCTGCTGTTCTGCACCCAGACCCCCGACTATCCGTTGCCCACGACAGCCTGCCTGATGCAGGAGCGTTTGCAGCTACGCCGATCGATTGGGGCCATCGACTTCAATCTCGGCTGCTCGGGGTACGTCTACGGCTTGGCGCTGGCCGATGGCCTGATCCGCACGGGTTCGGTAGCGCGTGTGTTGTTGATCACAGCCGAGACGTACACGAAGTTCATACATCCGGAGGATCGCAGCCTGCGTACGATCTTTGGGGATGGCGCGTCGGCAACTCTGGTGGAAGCGGCCGACGTCCCCAGTCTGACTGGATTCCGGTATGGCACGGACGGTTCAGGAGCGGACACGTTGCTGATGACCAAAGGCGGGGCGCGCGCGTCCGATCAGGCTCATCGGCCGCGGCACCGGCAGCGGTGGGACAGCGACCTGTATATGGACGGCCCGGCGTTGATCACGTTCACCGTCGATGCGGTCCCCCAGTTGATTGCCGAGGTGCTTCGGGCAGCCGGGTGGGAGCGGTCGGACATTGACTACTACCTGGTGCATCAGGCGACGTACAAGATGATGACCTATCTGTACGAGCGTCTGGAGTTGGATCAGCAGCGGATGCCGGTCGTGTTGGAGGATTGCGGCAACACGGTGTCCTCGACGATCCCGATCGTGATTAACCGGCTGCGGAGTGATGGCAGGTTGCGGGCGGGTGTCCGCAGCCTGCTGGTCGCGTTCGGTGTGGGCTGGTCGTGGGCCGGGTGTGCGTGGGAAGACACTTGGCATCCCCACTGAGCGGCGCATCCCCATCGAGCGGCGGCTTCATTTCCAGTGCCGCCCCGTTCGCTCGGCGCACTCCGGTGAGTAGAATCACTGGAAGCGTCGTACGGCTTGGCAATTCAGGGAGAAATGCCCATGAAGTCGCTCAAGGGACATTTTCTCGTAGCCTCCCCTCATCTGGCGGACCCGAATTTCTTCCGCAGCGTGGTGTTGATGCTCCAACACGACGAGGAGGGAGCATTCGGGGTGGTCCTGAATCGGCCGACCAACAACACGGTGGCCGACGTGTGGTCGTTGGTGTCGCAGCTGCCGTGCGACAGTCGGGAGCCGGTGCACGTGGGTGGTCCGGTGGCAGGCCCTCTGATCGCCCTGCACACCGATCTGCCGCACAGTGAAATGGAGGTGGCGGGCGGCGTGTACTTCACCTCCGACAAGGAGTCGATCATCCAGATCGTAACGCAGCCGGCGGGTGCATTTCGGCTGTTCGTCGGTTACTCGGGTTGGGCGGCCGGTCAGTTGGACGCGGAGTTGGAGGCGGGCGGCTGGTTGACGGAGCCGGCAACGCGGGAGGAGATTTTCTCCGACTACAGCGATCTCTGGAACCGCGTAGCGCGGCGGATCGGCCTGGAGATTCTTGCACCTACGATCAAGCATCTGCGGGTGCCCGACGACCCGTCCATGAACTAGGCGTGAGCCACAGCATCTGCATCTACAACAGATCCTTTGAACCGCACAATCGCCATCGGTGACATTCACGGCTGCTCGCAGGCACTATCCGCGCTGGTCCACGTGCTGGGTCTGACCAGCACCGACACGCTGGTGTTGTTGGGTGACTACGTCGATCGCGGGCCGGACAGCTGCAGCGTGCTCGAACAGCTGCGGGAACTGCAGCAGCGCTGCCGCCTCGTCCCGCTGCTGGGCAACCACGAGCTGATGATGCTGAGCGTTTACAGTGGCACGATGCCATCCATGTTCTGGGAGCGCTATGGGGGGTACGAGACGCTGCAGAGCTACGGCGGCGATCTGGCAGGTGTGCCGCCGTCGCACTGGGACTTCCTGCACCAGTGTGAGCGTTACTGTGCCACCGAGACCCACCTGTTCATGCACGCCAACTACATCGCCGATCGCGAGCTCGACGACCAGCCCTATCACACTCTATTCTGGACACATGTCTCGTCCGTGATTCCGCCCCCCCATCGCTCCGGAAAGACCGCCATCGTGGGGCATACACCGCAGTTCGACGGCGATGTCCTGGATCTCGGCCACCTGATCTGCATCGACACCTGCTGCTTCGCCGGTGGCTGGCTGACCGCGCTCGACGTCCACTCCGGCCAGATCTGGCAGGCGAACCGGGTGGGTCTGCTGCGCAACTCGGATTAGCCAGTCCGGCGCTGCTCCAGAGTGGGGGTCGGCCGGGCACCGGGAACCAGGCGTCCGGCCGCCTGGTCGCGCGGCGCGCCGCGGCACCCCAACAGCGGGTGGCACCCTTGGGTGCGCGCGTTTGGGTGCGCGCGTCGGATGGCGGTGGGCGCGTGCGAGAGTTTCAGGGTGCGGCCCGCAGGTGGGGTTTACCGCCGAAACCGGTTGGGGGCAAACTCTTTTGCCTTCCCCTGCGTAACACACTCAGATCCCAAGGTTTAGGTTACGTTGGCGCGCCTGCCATAGACTGCCCAGACCGATCATCTTGACCCAGTTTCGGTCGGCGGGTCGACGCGC
The DNA here is from genome assembly GCA_036821925.1 of Pirellulaceae bacterium. GTDB lineage: Bacteria > Planctomycetota > Planctomycetia > Pirellulales > Pirellulaceae > JAAYDI01. Next base: position 5,624 of record DAISIS010000080.1, on the reverse strand, counting down.
GGCGGCATCGAAACCATACTAGACACTACCGAGGTATCTTATCTGTCGGTGCTCAGCAGCGCCGGCAGGGGAGTGCTAACCGCAATCATGAATTATTTCTCGCGGTCCAGTCAGGTTCACGATTCGGAGGGCGGAATGGCGTCGTTGTTGACACCCAAGCGCGAGTGCCAGTGTTGTGCCGAGAGCAACGGCGTCTGTCACGGTGAGGTGGTTGTCGTCACCACGTCGCAATCTGTGGAGGTGTTCGTCCGGTGCGGGCCCACGATCGTGGATGGCTCGCCGCGGGAGCAGGCGGCCAAGTTCTACGGGTGCCTGCCACGGCTGCTGGAGCGGGCCGGGGCGAAGATGAGCGACGTCGTGCTGGAGCGCGTGTTCTTCCGGGACATTGAACAGGACTTTGCGACGCTTCAGGAGGTCCGCCGCGACGCGTACCAGGAAGCCGGAGTGACGGGAGAGGAGTTGCCGGCCGCCAGCTACGTCAATCAGCCACCGTGCGTCGCCCCGCAGGCGTTTGAGCTGCAGGTGCAGGCCGTGCTGCCCAACGGCGACAGCAAGGTGATCGTCGAATCGTTCCCGGAGGTAGCGCCGCACACGGCCAAGAAGATTGTGCACATCGGCCCGCGTCGGCACCTGTACATCACGAACATCAACGGCGCGCGTCCGGATGGGTCGATTCCGTCCGACTTCCGTGAGCAGGCGGACATCATGTTCGAGCGTGCGGTGCCCGAACTGGCCGCGCACGGCACGACCTTTCCGCATGTGCTGCGCACCTGGTGTTATCTCAACGACATCGATCGGGACTACGACGAATTCAATCGTTCGCGCAATGCGTTCTTCACGCGGCACAACGTCAAGCGGCTGCCGGCCAGCACCGGCATCCGCGCCGGGCTGTATCCGCCGGGAGTGCAATGCAGTTTCGATCTCTACACGCTGCTGGACCATCAGGGTGTCGAGATCGAAGTGATGCACACGCCGACGCTCAACGAAGCGGACGAGTACGGCTCGTCCTTCTCGCGCGGCATGAAGGTCGTCCTGCCCGAGAAGACGGTGCTGTACATTTCGGGTACGGCCAGCGTGGACGAATGTGGCGCAACGGTGCATCTGGACGACGTCCGCAAGCAGGTGGAACGCATGCTGCTGAATGTCCAGGAACTGCTGCGGGCGCAGGACAGCTCGTTTGCGGACCTCGTGCAGGTCATCACGTATCTGAAGCGCAGCGATTACCTGCCGACGTTCACTGACGTCTGGCAGCAGTGGGGCTTGGGGGGCCTGCCGAACTCGTTTGTCGAAGCCGGCGTGTGCCGTCCCGATCTGCTGTGCGAACTCGAAGCCATTGCCATCATTCCGCACAACGGGAACTAGTCCGATGCGTATGCTCGTTACCACGGTCTGCCTGCTGGTCCTCACCGCGGCGTTGGAAGCGCGGGGCCAGTCATCCGGGTCCAGTCAATTGGGCGAGGCGTTGTCGCTGCAGTCGACCAGTGGCGGCCCCACGAGCATGGAGGACGTCGGGACGCTCAAAGGCACCGAACGGTACTTGCGCAAGAACCGCCGCCCGACAGATTACGTCGGGCCGGATGGGCGCGAGCCGCGCCGGTACGTCGGCGCTTTGCAGGCCCGCGCGCGCGGCACCGTGGCGCCCACCACTCAGGGGCTGACCCGGCGGGTGGACCGGTCGACGTCGCTCAATCAGCCACTCGCCCCCACACGGCGCGGAGGGGTCTACCATCCGCAGCTGGAGATCAGTTTTGAGGTACCAGCGGGAGCGGCCGCGGATCTTTCAGCGCTCCGGGCCCTCGATACGTTGGCCCGGTCTCCGCAGCTGGCGAGCCCCAGCCGTATCGCGGTGTCGATGGCAGGGCGGACAGCGATTCTGCAAGGAGAGGTCCCCTCCGCAAAAGACCGCGAGGTGGCCGAAATCCTGTTGTCGTTCGAGCCGGGTGTGTCGGAGATCCAGAACGAGCTGGAGGTGAACCCGGACCTGCAGGAGGCGGAGGATTCATTGTCGGCGCGGCGCCGTCAGCAGACCCCAGCGGAGGCGTGGACGACGGTGAATCCGGTGTCCCTCTCTCCGGCACCAAACCGGACGCCGGCCACGGCGCGTTCGTACTAGTCGCCGCGGGCTCTGGGTCGCGTTCCAGCCGCCGCAGGAAACTGGGCGGCAGGTCAATCGATTCGCTGCGCAGCGGGCTGCCGGCCGCCGGGAGCGATTCCGGCACTGCCACGGCCGATCCGTCGGCCGGCGTTTGCTGGTGCCCGACCAGTTGGATCGCGTCCGATCCTTCGCGCTCCCCGTGTTGCACGCGCATCGAGTCTTGCGTGCCGGTCCCGGGCAGCAGTTTGTTGATCGGTTCGGAAATGACGATGCCCCCTTCACGCCCTTCAAAGCGGACCACCAGGCTGACATTGCGTTTGGGGCCCAGCACGCCGTCCCAGGGCAACCAGACGCTGTAGGACGGTCCCAGGGCGGCCTGGCTGAGGTGTTCTTTCAGCTGATCGGCGGGGAACACGAACTTCTTCTCGGGACGTTGCCGGTCGGGATCCACCTGATCCGCATCGAAGGCGTAGACCACCAGTGTGCCGTCAACTTCGATCGGCTTCGAATCCTCGTCGCCGTAGAAGAACACGCGCCCGCCAAAGCCGCGAATGGCCGGTTGGTCCGGCTGGTGCAGCACGGTGTCCGTCCAGAACGCAACGACGCGTTCGGGCGGCTGGAAGTCGGCCTGTTTGTCCTGCCACGGAAAACGCACCTTGTGGAAGTCCAGCGGCGCACAGCCGGTCAGCGCCAGCAGGGCGAGGCTGGGCAGAAACGCCAACATCAGATGCTGCTGTTTGCGCGGTCGGATCATCGTCTCACGTCGTCCCATGAACTCGAGGATTGCGGTCCGTACACTGGTTTGGCGTCCGTCGCAGCCGGCGGCATGCTCCAGGGCTGGCGGGCCAGCTGCGCCGATGCCGGCGGTGGCCAGGCATCTCCCTGAGCGGCCGGATTGACCGCCGGCGGCCCCCCACTGGCCGGCCGCTGGGAGAGCGCCGGATTGAGGGCCGGATGCCCGGCGCCGGACGGCAAGGCGGACGTGGGCTGCGGCAGTTGACCGGGGGCCAGGATGCTGCCGCCCGCGCCCGGACCGGTCGACGGATAGGCGCCCGGCAGCGGCGTTGCAGGATCCCCGCCCGGGCCGCCGCGCGGATGCAGGTCGGGATAGATGACCTCCGTGTCGAGGTCGTCGGTCGGCATCGTCACGTTGGTCTGCACGTTCAGCCCCGGATCCCCATAGATGTCGTACACGTCGGCCGCGCACCAGTTCATCCGGGCAAACTCCGCCTGCTTGATCCGTTCGCCATCCTCGGGCGAGCGGACCACGTGCGGCGTGAGGATGATGATCATTTCCGCGCGGGGGTCATCCGACGAGTCGTACCGGAACAGCTGCCCGCGCACCGGCACTGCGCCCAAAACCGGCACCCGCCGCTGGATCGTTTCCCGCTCCGTGGCAATCATGCCGCCGAGCACCACCGTCTCGCCGTCCGCCACGCTCACTGTGCTCTGAGCCGTGACCGTCTCGACGCGTGGCGAGCGAATCGTCGTACCGTCTTCGGAGATGGCCACCGGAATTCCTTCCTCCTCCGGGCCCACCTTGGATTTCTCCGCGTCGATTTCCATCACCACATTGCCGTCCGGACTGACCCGCGGCGTGACCCCCAGGATCAAGCCGACATTCTCGTTGTCGATCATGTTCGACTGGCCATACGTGCTGACCGTCGAGCCCACGATGCGCGGTACACGTTCGCCGACTTGCACGAACGCCGGTTGGTTGTCGAGCGTGCGGATCAGCGGCCGGCTGAGCACGCGCAGTTCGCGTGTCTCCTGGAGCGCCCGGATCAGGATATTGACATTCTGACTGCCAGCCGACAGGACGAGCCCGCCATAATCCTTGTCCTTGTTCATCCGGCCTACAGCGAAATTCGAGAGCGCCTGACCGCCCACCTTGTCCCGGGTGGCCAGGGAGGAGGTGGAGCCGCTGTTGCCGACCTCCTGGCTGTTGAAACTGAAGCCGGGCAGGTTCGTGGCGGCCAGCACCACATCCTCGGTCACCGTCACGATCCCGTTGGCATCCGACGTCTGCGTCGTCTTGGTCGTTTTGACCAGATCGCCCAGCAGGCTGCGATCGAACAGCACGGAGTCCTGCAGCCCCAGTTCCACCCCCAGCTCGTCGAGATCCGTCAGCGCGACCTCGGCAATCATCACCTGGATCACGACCTGCGCCGGCGCCTCGTCCAGCTTGCGGATCAACTCCATGATCTCATCGTAGTAGCGGGGCGTGGCGCTGACGATCAACCGGTTCCCGATCGGCTCCGGCACGACAATCACTTCCCGCTCCAGATCCTGGAACGGATTCGACTGCCCGGGTTCGGCAGCTTCCAGCACTCGCTGGCTCTGCAGGAACTGGTTCACCGACGAGGTGACATCAAGCGCCGACGCATTCTTGAGCTGGTAGACCGCGTTCTTGCGGTTCATGGATTCGCTCTGATCGAGCCGCGTCAGGAGTGCCTCCACAATCCGCAGGTCCCCCTCCGAGCCGATCGCGATGATGCTGTTGCTCCGCACTTCGACCGAAAAACGCAGCGGTGCCAGCGACTCTTCGCCCGGCGCCGTCGGGAGTTGGGGGCCGAACTCCGTGCCCAGTTGAGAGGGCATCAAGGACCGCAGCATCGTCACCAGGTTGGTGGCGTCCCCGTGTAACACGCGGAACACTTTGATCTGCGCCCGATCGCCCGGCGCGTCCAACTGCTTGACAAAGGCTTCGATCAGGGGCATCGCCTCGCGCGGCCCCGTGATGATCAGCGAGTTATTGCGCGGATTGGGCGTGATGTTCACCTCGTCGAGCATGCCGGACCGCAGGATCTCCTGCCCCTGCTCGTCCACTGCCATCAGTTCCAGCACGGCGGAACGACCGCTCTGGCCCGTGCGCGCCGCGGCTATCGTCTGTTCCAGCGTGTCTGCCACGTCCACCGCCAGCGCGTTGTAGACGCGGATGATCTGCGCCCGGTTCACCGACTCGCCCTGCGCGACATCCAGCTCGTCCACCAGCCGTGCGACCTCCGCCATGTCGCGCGGCGCGGCATAGACGATCAGCGTGTTGGTGCGCGTGTCCGAAGCCATCTGGACGCGGGGCCCCAGCCCGTCGCGGGTGCCGAAAAACTGCTGGATCGTAGTCCGCACGGTCGTCACCGGGGCGTGCTTGAGCGGAAACACTGAGAACTGGGATTCGGGCGGCACGGGCTGATCCAGCTTGCTGATCAGCTCGATGATCGATTCGACCGCCTCGCCCCACCCGATCAGCAGCAGGGCGTTGGGCTTGCCCAACGGCGTGACGGTGACACGCCCCTGCCGCCCGCCGACGAGGTCCGGCTGCACCTGCTCGATGATCTCCGCCATCGATTCGCTCAAGGTGTGCACGAGCGGAAAGATGTAGATGCGGGGTTTCGTCTCCGCGCTCAGCCGCTCCAGCTCGCGAATGATTCGCGTCAGCTGTTCCACGTCCTGGTCACGGCCACGCAGGATGATTACATCCAGATCCGGCAGCGTCTGCACCTCCAGATCGTTCAGGCCCGTGACACCCGGC
>DAISIS010000079.1:0-15401 GCA_036821925.1 Pirellulaceae bacterium | reverse complement strand
AGGCAGGGCGATCGGCGACGCGCCGCCAGATCCGCGGTTCAAGCCTGTTGCTGGCCGGCCGTCTGCTGGCCAAAGGCGCCAACTTCGTCGTCCACATTCTGACCGTCCGGTACCTCTCGCGCTCCGACTACGGAGCGATTGCCTACGCGGTAGCGCTAGCCAGTATGGGCGAGCACGTGGGGTCTTTAGGTCTGCACCGCGCCGTGTCTCGGTTCGTGCCGATCTACCTGGAACAGCGTGACTACCGGCGCGCGGGGGGCACGATCGCGCTGGCCATGGCCGTGATCATCGCGCTCGGTGTGCTGTGCATTGCCGTGGTGTACGGCGCGCGGGACCTCATCGCCCGCTACCTGATCCACGACGAGCTGGCAGCCTCCCTGCTGCTGATCCTGGTGTTTCTCTCACCGCTCAATGCCCTGGATACATTGTTCAGCGGCATGTTGGCGGTATTCACCAGTCCGCGCGCGATCTTCCTGCGACGATACGTTGTGGCGCCTGTCCTGAAGATCGTCGTCATCTTGCTGGTCATTGCGGCCGGACTGGGTGTGCGCGCGTTGGGCCTGGGGTACCTGATCGCCGGCCTGATCGGCGTGGCGCTCTATGCCGTCATCCTGGCGCGCGCGATGCGCGCCAACGGGCTGCTGCCCCACCTGGCGCCGGCCAGCGCGACGATTCCCTGGCGCGAGATCGCCGCCTACACCGTTCCGTTGCTGACCACCGACGTCGTGTATCTGCTGCTGAACTCCGCCGTCATTCTGCTACTGGGTTACTACGGCGGGACCGACGACGTGGCCGTCTATCGAGCGGTCTGGCCGGTGGCCACGCTCAACGAACTGGTGTTTCTCACTTTTGGTCTGCTCTTTGCGCCGCAGGCGGCGCGCCTGTTCGCCCGCAACGATCGGCGTGGCCTGCATGATTTCTACTGGCATACGGCCGCGTGGATGTCGGTCCTGACGCTGCCGATCTTCATCTGCACGTTTTCCTTGTCCGGGACCGTGACGCGGTACTTGTTTGGCCCGCAGTATGCAGAATCGAGCAGCGTGCTGGCGCTGCTGGCGTTAGGTTACTACCTCCACGCGGCCTTTGGCTTCAACGGTACGACCCTGGCCGTATGCGGGCAGGTTCGCTGCATGTTCCGGCTCAGCCTGCTGGTGGCCGCGTTGAACGTGGTGGCCAACCTGGTCTTGATTCCCCGATATGGCGTACTCGGAGCGGCGATAACGTCGTGCGGCACGCTCATCGTCCACAACGTCCTGAAGCAGCACGCGCTGGCGGCCTATACCGGAGTCGGCTGGTTCGATCGCCGTTACACACGCGTGTACGCAACGATCCTGCTCGGCTCCCTCGGACTGCTGGCGGTCCAGCGTGTGGCCGACCTGGGAGTCGTCTACAGCGTCATCCTGACGGGGCTCGTGTTTGTGCTGAGCGTGCGGCTGAGCCGTGATCTGCTGAGCCTGGACGACACGTTTCCTGAGCTCAGGCGACTCCCCCTTGTGCGTACCCTGTTTCCCAGCTCCACCAAGCCTGTCCCTTGACCGAGCGCCGCGCGGCGCGGCGTCCTGTACATGAACATGAGTCTGACATCCGATCCAGCATCGGCCCGCAGGGCAGGCGAGGGGTCGCAGCCAGCCGCCAGCGCCGCGCCGGCCTGCAGGGATCCGGCCGCGTCCGATGCGTTACCGCGTCTGGACTGGCGGTTCCTGCTCCCCAGCGCCGCCACCACCGACGTGGTCTATCGAGGGCCTGCCGATCATCCGTTGGCTGCGGCGCTGCGCAGCTGTGGTCCGGCACTGGGGCTCAACCTCAGGCCGGACGATGGCGGCGCCGTGACGGCGGCCCAGTCGGTCGTACTCTGCGCCGAACACGATGAAGATGCGGTGCGGCAGGCGGCGGCGATAGTCCGTCCCGGCGGATACCTGTTTGTCGAAATGCGGGCCGGCCACCCGCGGCGGGTGCGGCGTCTGCTTATCCAACTCGGTTTTGACGCAGTTCGGCTGCATTGGCACGTGCCGGACTTCGGTGCCTGCGCTCAGATCATACCGCTCGACGACCCGCGCCCGGTCGCGTATCAGCTGCGGCAGCAGCCCGGCTGGGCGCGGCTGCTGGGGATTCGATTCGTCACCCCGTGGCTGCTGGCGACCCGCCTGCTTCCCGGTCGCCGAGCCTGCATCAGCATCTTGGCGCGGCGGTGCGAACGCGGCGCGGCGGACCTCTGAAAAAGCCGCCCGGCACCTCGGCCAGCGACGCGATCCCGGATTTCTGACCCGCACGGGTTCTCACTACGCCTTCACCTTGCGGGGTGCGATCTACAGGCGATCAGCCGTTTTCCAGCGTCCATTGCACTGCGGCGCGCCCCAGTTGGCCAGCGGTTCTCAAGCCCAGCTTGTATTTGATCTTCTCGCGGTGGGTCTCGATCGTGCTCACACTGCGATGCAGACGGGAGGCCACTTGCGACGTCGAGAGTCCCTGGCCAATGAGCCGGAAGATCTCCAGCTCGCGGTCGGACAGCGCATCGACGCCCCAGGCCTTGGCCTGCCTGCCGCGTCCGATCGCCTGACCCAGCAGCTGGCCGGCCGTCTCCTGGCAGAGGTAGATCTGGCCGGCCCGCACGCAGCGGATGGCTTCCACAATGTGCCCCGTCGCGCGGCGTTTGTTGATGTAGCCTCCCGCCCCGGCGCGCAGCGCCCGAGCGGCGTACACCGTGTCGGGATACATGGACCAGACCAGGATGCCAATCGTCGCATCGCGGGCTTTGATCCGCTCCACCAGGTCCAGCCCACTGTCGGTCTCCAGCTGGATGTCGATGACCGCCACGTCCGGTCGGCAGGTTTCCAGCAGCTGCATGGCCGCGGCGCCGTCCGCCACCTGGCCGCATACCTCCAGGTCGGGTTGCGAGGCAATGCGAATGGCCAACCCTTCACAGGCGGCCGGATGATCGTCCACAATCAAGACTCTGGTCCGCGTCATTGTCGTGGTCATTGCCGGGTCCCCGCCGTGCTGCGCTGTGCCGCCGCACGTGCTACAAACCGGCAGACAACCTGCGTTCCTCGCTCCGGGCGAGGCCTGACATCCAGTCGTCCGCCAATCAATCGCGCACGCTGCCGCATGATCCGCAGCCCCATGCCCTCGGCCTGACCGGCGTTGGGCGGTAGTCCTGTTCCGTCGTCTTCGATCCGCAAGATGGTCTCTCCCTGCTCCTCATTCAGACTGATGCGGATGTGCTGCCCGCCGCTGTGCCGCATGGCATTGGTCACCGCTTCCTGCGCAATGCGGTAGAGCTGAACGGCAATCCAGTTGTCGAAGACGGGACGGGGATGCGTGCAGTCCAGCACACAGGCGAGCCGCGAGGAGTCGGTCGTCGTGGCGGCCAGCTGTGTCAGCGCATCGGCCAGCAGTCCCCCTTCCAGTTCCACCAGCAGCAGAGACCGCGACAGGCAGCGGATCTTGTCGTGGGTGCGGCCGACGGCCGCTGCCACATCGGCTGCCAGCGCCTGGACGCGCGGCGATTCGGTGGTCAGCGACTCGGCCAGCGTTTCGGCCTTCAGGCCCAGGCCGGTCAGTTCCTGCCCGACATCGTCGTGCAGATCCTGTGCGATGCACCGCCGGATGTCGTCCGCTGCAGTCAACAGGTGTTCCTCAAAACCGGCGCGTTCAAAGACGCGACCCAGCTGCAGTCCCACCCCCACCATGACTCGGAACATGTCCCGGCTCGGCTCGACCACGTGCCGCGAGAAGAACTCCAGTACCCCCACCACACGCTCCCCCACCGGTACCGGCAACACAATGCCGGTGCGCAGGCCCAGCCGGGCCGCCACCACCGCGCGATTTCCTGTGAGGTCGCGCTGCAGATTCGTCGTCCACTCCGGCTTGCCGCTGGCCAGCACCCGGCCGGGCAGGCCGCAGCCCCGGCGAAACCGCGCCTGGAGCGTCGCCGCGTGGAAGTCGCGATACCGTTCGGGATCGTCGGCGTACCAGGCGATCGGCACGTCCAACTGGTCGGGGTCATCCAGGACCGGGAACAGCGCATGCCCTGCACACCAGCCGTTGTAAGCGGCCACGCGCTGCACGCAGTACTCGGTCGCCTGCAGGGGATCCTGGGACTGATTGGCCATCGACGCCACGTCGTGCAGCGTCTGGATCGCCTGCGTGCGATCTGCGACGCGCTGTTCCAGCATGGCGTTGAGCGTCTGGAGTTCGTTCTCGGCCTGCCGGCGGTGCTCGAAGAGATGAGCGTTCTCGATGGCGATGGCCGCCGTCGTCCCCAGCTGTCGGGCGAAGTCGACCTCCGACTTGCGGAACGCATACGCCGTTCGATAGTTGAAATACAGACCGCCAAAGGGCTTGCCACGCGTAATCAACGGGACGACCATTACGGCGCCAATGCCGTGCCGCTGCAGGTGCGCGCGGTTGACCCGGTCGTCCACCGCTACGTTCGACACCACGACCGGCTGCCGCGACTCGATGGCCAGCAGCGCATGCCGTTCCTCCTCGTCCGACATGCGCAGCCCCACCAGTTCGGCAGGCATCGCGTGGACATACGCGCAGATCCAGCCATCGTGCTGGCGCAGCGCGATGGCGGCGGAGTTGCATTCCAGGGCGGCGGTCCCCTCCTCGAGCAGGCGGCGGGCCATCTCCGCAAAATCGCGTGTGGAATGGATGGCCGCGTTGATGCGGTTCAAAGCGCCCATCAGCTGCTCCACCCGCTTCCGCTCGGAAATATCGAGCATCACGCCGTACGAACGCACCGACGGATTCGCCCCGTCGCGTTCCGTGATGCCCCGCGCCTCCAACCAGCGGACGCTGCCGTCCGGCCAGACGACGCGGAACTCGCTGTTGAACTCGCCACCATACTCCACACTGTGCCGCCAACGCCGGATGGCAGCGTCGGCGTCGTCCGGATGTAGCCGACCCGCCCAGGCCTGGAACCCGGGCGTCACCGATCCGGGCTCATACCCCATCATCCGGTAGTGCTCGTCGTTCCAGACGGTTGCGCCATCCGGAAGCTGCGCGTCCCACGTGGCCATCTGGGCCGCCCGCAGGGCCAGCCGCAGCCGCTCCTCGCTCTTGGCCAGCGCCGCCTCCACCTGCTTGCGCGTCGTCAGATCCAGCACGAAGCTGATCCAGGTCAACGGGTCCCGCGTCAGCACCGACGAGCCGATGAGGATGGGCACGCGATTGCCGTCCGGACGCAAGTACTCCATCTCACGCGGCTGGCACCAGCCCTGCTGCGTCAGCTCGGCCAGCGCCTCCTGGTAGCAGACAGCCCAGTCCGGCGAGGCGATCCTCTGCCAGGTCACCTGTCCCGATTCAAGATCGGCCCGGCTGTAACCCCCCATCCGCAGAAACTCGTCATTCGCGCTGCGAATCGCGGTCATGTCGGCCGTGACGATCCCGATGATGTTCGCGTCGGACAGGCGGCGGAAACGCTGTTCGCTTTCGCGCAGCGCCTGCTCCGCCGTGCGCAACTCCGTCACATCACTCAGTACACACCAGTAGCGCGGGATCGTGGCCCGCGCACCGCGCACCGGGACCGTTTCCAGATCGCCATACACATACGTACCGTCCGGCCGGCACATCTTCAGGCTCAGCACCTGCCGGGTCTGGCTCTCGCACACCCGGTCGAAGTGCCGGCACAGACTATCACGCAGCGACTCGGGCACCAACGTGTCAAGGCGGCGGCCGATCAGATTCGTGCGGACCGTGCCCAGCATGCGGGCCGCGGTAAGATTGACCTCAATGATCGTCCGCGCCGCATCCAGCGTGAAGTACCCGTAGGGAGCGAATTCAAAAAGCTCCACATAGCGGTCGCGAGCTTCGGTCAGTCGGAGCTGGTCCCGGCGGAGCTCCGCATTCTCCGTCTCCAGCTCGGCCTGGCGGACGCGCAGCTCGCGCAGCAGCATCAGCGCGGCCCCAGGCGTCATGGATGCCAGAGCTTCGTCCGTCACACTGGCCAGTTGCTCAGCCTGTCCAGAAGGGAACCGCACCTGTGTACCCCCCCGCCCGCTCATTGCCGGGGCGCCCGCCGCTGACGATGGACCTCTTCAACATGGTCCACCTCAACCCAGATCGCATCGCCACGGCACCCGATAGATTCCCGCTATTGGTGCATCTCGGTCTGTCCAGCACCGAGACATTATAGCGCGCGACCAATCCCGGTCACCCCGGTTCTGACAGATTCTCCAGAAAACCCGTTGCGTGGCAAGGAGATAGTCTCCTGCGGTGGGTGTCGCAGCGGACAACCACGGATGCGGAGGACATGTGTCACGGATGCGGGGGGGGCACCTGAGTGAGGGTCGCGGTTTTCGCTATGCAGATTTCGTGATTTTCGGGAATGGCACCCGCGGCCGTTGGCGTAATGATGAGAGCATCAGCGTTTCATGCAAGGAGCTGCAGATGCTACGTCGATCCCTACAGGTGGCCATCGCCAGTGACACGTCTGAGCTGGGCGCGTTGGTGCGGGCAGTCGCAACGGAAATGGGCCTGGATGTGGTCTGTGAGGCTCGCAGCGGCCGCGAACTGGTCGACGCCTGCCGCGAGAAACACATCGAGCTGGTCATCGCGCAACTGAGCCTGCCCGATCGGGACGGCATCGCGGCCATCGCTGAGGTGGCGCGGCAGGCTCAAATCGCGGCAGTCCTCATCGCGTCGGCGGACGATCCGGACCTGCTGCAACGCCTGGAAGCCGGCCCCGCTTCGATCGTCGGCTGTGTGTGCGTGCCGTTCAATCGCCGGGAGCTGGAGGCGACAATCCGGATCGCGATCAGCACATACCGGCGGATCGACTTGTTGCGGCTGGCGCTCGAAGAAGCCGAAGAGAGGCTGGCCGACGCCGAGGAGCGGATGCGGGAACGCAAGCTGGTCGAGCGTGCCAAAGGCATCCTGATGAGCTGGACCGGCATGCAGGAAAGCGATGCGTACCGTCGCCTGCAGCGGATGGCGCGGGACAAGAACTGGCGGCTCGTCGACGCCGCCCAGAAGGTGATCAGTCTGGATGGCGAGCCGGCCGTACGTCCCACCGCGAGTGTCGTCACTCGGCGGCCGCGCTGAACCCCTCTGCATTTCTCCGGGCGTGGCAGGCTCCGCCGTTCGCCCAGGATGCCTGCGGGACGCTGCTTCCCCCAACGCGCCCGTTGCCGTAGCCGCCAGAGCGCGCGGAGACTGTAGTCAGTCAGGAATGTAGCGGACACACGGCTCAACCATGCGCTCAGGGAGCTCTGCACGATGAGTACCACCGAACACGTCGTCACGCATTCGTCGGCCGATCAGATTGCAGGAGCGGGAACTGGACTGGTGGACTTCGCGCGAGTGTGGCGACTCAAGTGGTGCATCGCCGGCTGCTTGGCGTTGTCGCTGGCGGCGGGTGTCACCTACCTGCAGCGTGCCACACCGCTGTACTCTGTCGGAGCCCGCGTGCTGCTGCAATGTGCACCGGGGAGCCTGGACGTCGACACGCCGGCGCGTGTCGATCCCCGCTTTGTCGCGACCCAGGCCGAGATCATTCGCAGCCCGGCCGTGGTGGAGCGTGCGATGCGGGCCGCGGCGACCTCCGGCCCGCCGGGGGCAGCCATGACTGACGCCGCCGACTTTGCCGTCGCCGTCGAACAAGCTGTCCAGGCGCTCAACGTGGTCCCGGTGGGATCGACCAGCGTGCTGCAGATCAGTCTGCGGGGCGCGAGCGCGCCCGAACTGGTGCACCTGGTGGGGGCCATCATCGACAGCTACGTGTCGTTCACGAACGAGATGCAGCACGGCGATTACTCCGAGACGCTCCGACTGCTCACCGAGCGGGAGGCGACGTTGCGTGACGAGCTGGGGCAACTCGAGTCCCGTTTTGAGGAGATGCGGGCGGGCAACGAATTGTTTGGCGAAGGCAAGGAGGCCTTCGCCGTCCACCGCACGCTGCTGGAAGGGATCAGCCAGCGGCTGTCGGAGACCAGAATCCACCGCATTGATGCCGAGAATCAGCTGCGGGGGCTGGCCCAGGCCCGGCCGTGGCCCGCTGCCGCGGACACCGTGGCGCCGACTCACCCGCCTCGCCAGGAGGCTGGCGCGGTGCGTGAACCGGCCCGGGTGCGTACGACCTCCACAGTCTCGTCCGCCCATATCGCGACGTCCGCTGAGCGGGACGCGCAGCTGGCAGCGGTTCCGCTCGCGACGCGGCCCGCGCCGGACGGGAACGGCCCGCAGCCGGCCGCGCCGGCCCAGCTGCCGGGCGCCGTCGCGGCGATTGATGAGGTGACGATCCAGCAGCGGATCTGGGATGCCGAGAGCCGCGCGCTGGATCTGGGAAAGGTCTACGGGCCGCAGCATCCGGAAATGCGGGCGGTCCACCAGCAGATCACGTTGTGGAAACAAATTCTCGAGGATGTGCGGCAGGAAGCGCCGCGGGCGATGGCCGATTCGCTCGAAGTCCTGACCAGCACGGAGCGGTATCTGGACAAGCAGTACGCGCAGGCCTTCGCCGACCTGAAGAGTCTCGATCTCGCGTTGCTGCAGGAGCAGCGCGCGATGGAGAACATCCGCCGGGTGCAGGCCATTCACCATGCGACACTCGAGCAGATCGAGGGGCTGAAGCTGACCAGCCAGGCGCTGGCCGATGGGCGGCCGCTGGTCACGGTCCGCAAGCTGGACGGCCCGGAACCGGTGACGGAACTGGTCTGGCCGCGCACGTCGCAGGTCCTCGCGCTGACCTCGCTCGTGGGACTGCTGTGTGGATTCGTCGTCCTGGTCGCGGTCGACCACCGCGTGATCCGGCTGCGCCGCTGACGGCCGGCTGGGGCAGTGCGCGGCGACCGGCGGCGCGTGCGGCGCGTCCCCACTGCGCCCGTTGTCCCCCGCAAGGGCCGGCCGAATACTGCCACCAGTCCGGAGTTTCTTACGGGTTAACAGGCACGAATCAAGCAGACAGACGGGTGGTGAACCATGAAGTACTTGGTGACGGGGGGTGCGGGATTCATCGGCGTGAATGCCTCCGAGCGCTATTTGCGGCGGGGTGACGAGGTCGTGATCCTCGACAACTTTTCGCGGCACGCGTCGCTGGACGCCAACATCCAGTCGCTGGCCGCGTTGAGTGAGCGTCTGACGGTGGTCCCGGGCGATGTGCGCGACGACCAGCTCCTGACGCAGCTCTTTGCCGAACACACGTTTGACGTCGTGCTGCACCTGGCGGCCCAGGTCGCGGTGACCACATCCGTTGCCAATCCGCGTCTTGATTTCGAAACCAATGCGCTGGGCACGTTCAATCTGCTGGAGGCAGTGCGTGAGTCGAAACAGGATCCGGTCATTCTGTACGCCTCGACGAACAAGGTGTACGGCGGGATGGAAGATGTCGCGATTGTCGAGCGGGGCAACCGGTATGACTTCGCCGACTTGCCGGAGGGTGTGTCCGAGACCCGCCCACTCGATTTCCACTCCCCCTACGGCTGCTCGAAGGGTGCCGGCGACCAGTACATGGTGGACTACGCCCGCATCTTCGGGCTCCGCACTGTGACGTTCCGGCAGTCGTGTATTTACGGCTATCGCCAGTTCGGGGTCGAGGACCAGGGGTGGGTGGCCTGGTTCACGATCGCCTCGCAGTTGGGCAAGCCCATCACCATCTTCGGCGACGGCAAGCAGGTGCGGGATGTGCTCTTCGTCGATGACCTGCTCGAGCTCTACGATCGGGCCATCGATCGGATCGAGCAGTGCCGCGGCGGCGTGTTCAACGCGGGTGGCGGTCCCGACAACCGGATGTCGCTGCTCGAACTGATCGGGTTCCTCGAAGGACTCAACGACCGCTCCCTTGGCTACGAGGAAGCCGCCTGGCGCCCCGGGGATCAACGGGTGTTCTATTGCGACATCACCAAGGCGCGCCGGGTGCTGGATTGGGAGCCGACGATCAAACCGGTGCAAGGGGTGAACCGATTGCACACCTGGGTGGAACAGAATCCGCAGCTGTTTGCGGACGCGCAACCGGCCGCGGCAGTCGGTGGTACGGTAACAGCATGACGTGTGGAGGCGGTGCGAGCCTTGAGAATTCTCTACATCACAACGGAGCTGCCGTACCCGCTCTCGAGCGGATTCCTGCGGCACTATCACTTCCTGCGGCACCTGGGTCAACGGCATGCGATCACGTATCTGAGTCTGACCCGGAAAGACGCGGTATCGGCCGAAACGTACGCGGCGTTGGCCCCCTACGCAGCGCCAATCGCCGTGTTTGGTGATCGCGGTTCGACCGAACCGTGGTACGTACGGTGGGTGGGCCGCCTGCCGCTGGCCGGCAGCCGGATCGCCCGCGCGCTCCGGCTGCGGCTGGCGGCGCGGCAGTTGACGGCCGCCGTGCACCAGGTGCTCAGCCACCACGCCATCGACCTCATCGTGCACAGCGGCAAGGACACGTTCCCCGCCATCGCGCACGTGGACGACGTGCCGGTCGTCATCGACTGCTGCGACGCCACGTCGCTGCGCGTCGCTGGCGAAATGCCCTTCGCCCACTGGGCGCGCCGGCTCTGGCTGCAGCTGCGTCTCTGGGAGGTCCGGCGCATCGAGCGGCGGATCGTGCGGAAGACGCGCCACCTGGCCTTCGCGTCCCGCCGCGACCAGCAGGCCATGCTGGGGCACACGCACCAGGGGGAGATCATCCCGCAGGCGGTGGACCTCGGTCACTGGACGCGCCGGCAGCACCAGCCACGGCCGAACACGATCGTGTTCACCGGCGTCATGAGCTATCCGCCCAATCACGATGCCGCGTTGTTCCTGATCCGCCAGATCCTGCCGCGCGTGCGGCAACACGTGCCGGAGGCGGAACTGCTGGTCGTCGGCCGCAATCCGCTCCCCGAACTCGTCGCCGCCGTGGCCGGTCGCAACTGGGTCACGCTCACCGGCGAGCCGCGTGACATGCGCGACTATTTCGAACTGGCCACCGTCTGCTGTGCCCCGGTCCGGTTCGCCTCCGGCATGCAGTTCAAGGTGCTCGAGGCGATGGCGATGGAGGTGCCGGTCGTGACCACTCCGCCCGCCGCCGACGGGCTGCAGATCGACGGTGCGGTGCCGCCACTGGTGGTCGGGCGCAGCGCGATGGAGCTGGCCGCCGGCATCGTGGATCTGCTGCGCCGGCCCCAGGAACGTGCGCGGCTGGCCGCAGCGGGACGCCAGTACGTGGAAGAGCACTTCGTGTGGGAGCATTCGGTGGCCAAGCTGGAGCAGCTGTGCCGGGCGGCGAGCGGGGATCGGTGTGCGGCCCGCGTGCCCGACGCACCGGCCCCCGTGGCGCCGCGCTCTGCACCGCAGCTGACGGGCCACCCCTGATCACTATGCTGCCATCGTTCCTGGAAAGCCAGCGTCAGCGGTTGGACCTGGCGGCGTACGGTGCCGCCGGCCCGCTGACGTGCCTCCTGCTCACGCCCCGATTCCGCACGTCGATGCACGTGATCTGGCTGGTGTTCCCACAGCGTGGGGCGGATCCGGTGCTGGTCGCGAAGATCCCCCGCGCGCCCGATCTGGCGACCGGTCTGGACCAGGAGGCGGCGCACCTGCGGCGGCTCCTGGCCGTCTATCCGCAGGGGTCGGAGAGCGTCCCGCGCGTCGTCACCTTCGAGCGGATCGGCGCGTACCCCGTGCTGCTCGAAACGGCCCTGGCCGGACAGCGCATGGATCCGGCATACGTGCGCCGGCACACACAAAGCTGCTGCCGCCAGGTGACCACCTGGCTGACCGCACTCCACGCTGCGTCGCGCAGCGCGTGCGGGCCGGAAGCCAGTTGGTATGAGCGGCAGGTGGCGGAACTCCTGTCGTACCTGGAAACGTGCTGTCCCTGGACAGCGGCCGAACGCAAACGCTGGCAGCTCACCCGATCACTCGTCGCCCCGTTGGGCCGGCACGATCTGCCGCTGGTCTTCCAGCACGGTGATCTGTGCCACCCGAACATCTTCCGCCTGCGTGACGGCCGGGTGGGTGTTGTCGACTGGGAATTGGCGCAGCCTCGCGGCTTGCCGCTGTGCGATCTGGTGTTCTTCCTCACCTACGTCGCCTATGCGCTCACCGGGCGCGGCAATCCGGAGCAGATGCGGCGTGCGTTCCACGAAGCGTTCTTCCAGCAGCGCCCGTGGACACACCGTTATGTGCAACCGTATCTCGAACAACTCGGATTGCCGCGTGAGACCCTCACTCCGCTGTTTGCCTTGTGCTGGGTGCGTTATCTGTACGGCCTGGCCCGTCGCCTCGCGTCCGCCCACGCCGGGAACGGCGTGTCACCGACTGAGGTCGCCACCTGGTTGCGACAGAATCGCTACTACGCGTTATGGAGCCATACGCTGGACCATCACGACGCGCTGCGGTGGCCGACCTGCAGGCCGCTGTAATTCGGAAGCACGTCGGCCAGCGCTGGCAGTTGGCGATCCGCGTCCGGCACGTTGAGCTCCCACCGGACCCCCTCGCCGCTGCCGTCCCCCAGAAACCGGATCAGCCGGCACTTCTGGCTGCGGTTGAGGCTCTTGATCGTGTCATGCAGCCGTCGCTTCGGCAGGATATCCGCCACCGGCGGCAGGGGATCGTCGATGCGCGGCGGCCAGCTCTCCTCCTGAAAGGACGACAGCACCATCTCCTGGTTGGGCGAAGGCAGCTTGAACTGCTTCACCAGCCGCCCGCCGACACGCAACTCCTGGCGTTCCCCGTCCCAGACCGGGATCAGGGGCGATGCCGTCTGGGGCGTGTCTCCCGGTTGGCCGCAAGCGGTGGACACCAGCCCCGGGGGGGCGGCGGGCAGGGGCAGGCTGGCAAACGCGGCCGCCCCTTCCTCGGTGAGCGCAAAGCAGCTCTGATCGCAGAACGTCAAAAACCGCTCTTCACAGAACCGTCGCGCGTCAGCGGAACTCGAGTCGACCTGTTCCCGGACGTGCTTGATGTAGCCCATGCAGAGCAGGCAGCGGATTTCGCTGTTGGTGAGCCCCGCGGCCTGCAGCGAGGACAGCTCCACTGCGAAATCCCAGATGTCGCGCTGCACCAGTCGGGCATACTCGCGGGCTTCCACCAGCAGCGCGATGCCGCGCGCCATCCGCTGCGCCCGATCCGCCAGAAACGACGGAATGGCCGTCGGGATCGGTTCCTCGGTCAGGGTGCGTAATGTTCCGTTGGTCGTGTGCATGTCCACTCGTTCTCCAGTGTGAAATATGGAACAGATCGTACCGACACCAGTGACCGGCACCGGTGTTACAGAGGAGAACAGACAGGATTCTCCAGCCAGATGCCCAGACTTGAGGCATCGCGAGGCACTCGACCGCTGACGCGAACTGGTCGCGTGGCGAGTGCAGCCGTTCGGCCGCCTGGCCTGGCACCTGCCAGCAACGGGCTGCTGCCACACAATGGGCTGGCGCACAACGGGCACCCCGTTCACTTCGGCCGCGGCCGCCACACCTTGCTCCAACGCGCAGCTTTCGTCCTGTGCGCGTCTCACACCCTGGTGTGGCCGACCCGCCCATTATTAGTGGTGAGAATTCGCAGGGTCAATCCCCCGCCGGGCAGAAACCTCTCCCCAGCCTGCCGGGCCGGGGGCGGGCGCATCCCCAGTGCGCCCGTTGTCCCGGGTGCCGATGCATCGCACACTTCACCACCGGCCTGTGTCGAGCGTCAGTTGTTTGCAGCGCGCCCAGCGGCCGGCAGACACTCCGATTCGGTTCGACAGTCGGGCCGGCAAGTACTACCGAGAAATGCGATGGTTGGAACACAGCGTCTCGTGGAACGTGTCCGGCACGTATTCGGGGACCACCTCGAGGACGTGCGGGACATGCTCCATCAGGACCTGGAACTGCTGAACCGACTCGAGCCGATGTCGTATCTGACCTGCCTGCGTCCGGCGTTGGAACGCGGTAGTGCGGTGCTCGAACCGGCGTCCGAGCTGGAGCAGGAGCGGCGCGCGAACATGCCTGAGACGGACGTTCAGCTGTACTACAGCGGCGTCGTCAGTCTGCTGGAGACCGGCGTTGCGGCGTTGGGCAAGCTGCCCCTGGTCCCCGACAAACCGTTGACGGCCGATGAGCTGTTGGGGCTGGAGTGCCTGCTTGTCCTGTACGGCCGCCCCCCAGTGCCGGTCGATCAGCGGGGCGAGTTGTCGGACATTCCCGCCTCCTGGAATACCCTGGCCGATCAGCGCGAAGAGATTGAAATCGTACAGCGCGCTGTTGGGCGGATTGAATTGCAGGGACACCCGGAGCTCCGGTGGGGCGGAACCGGCTTCCTGTTGAGCGAAACATGCGTGGTGACGTCGCGGCGGGTAGCAGAGTGTTTCGCGCGGCGCGGCGATGCGCGCCCCTGGACCTTCCGCCCGGGGACGGCGGCCGTTGTCGATTACGCGCCCCCCGCCGGCCGGCTGGGCATGCCCACCCAGATGATCCGCTCCGTGATGGGCGTGCACGACGTGTACGAGATCGCCTGGCTGGAGGTCGAACCGTCGTCCGATGCTGGCGTGATGCCCTGGGATCTGGACCTCATGCTGCTGGCGGCCGAAGCGCCCGCGGCGGCCGGTAACCTGGTGTACCTGATCGGCCACCCCGTGCGCGACTCGCGCCACCATGTGCCGGCCGCCGTGGCGCGCATCTTCGACCATGTGTACGGGGTCAAGTGCATTCAGCCCGGCACGCTGCTGGGAGAGATGTCGAGCGAGCGCGGGGGGCTGCTCTACCACGACTGCGCCGCGTTGGGGATGGCAGAAGGTTCCTGCCTGGTGGACCTCGAAACACACCAGGTGCTCGGACTGCATCTGACCAACGGCTACCTCGATCCGGGCACCGCCGTGCCGCTGTGGGCGCTGCGCGAGGATCCGCGGATGCAGCATTCGGGAGCGACCTTTGCTGACTCCGCCGTGTCGGATGAACTGGTGACCGCCACCATCCAGCTGCGGCGGCTGGCGCGCAGCGCCGCATGGTCCGAGATCCGCGACCAGGTGCGCAACTGCTATCGCCGCTCCTTCGGCGACGACGTCTGACACGCGTCCGCGCTGACATGCATGGTCGACCGCATCGTGCACTTGGTGCCGTTGATTCTATGAGAATGGTTGGGACTCCCAGGGCTGCCTTCGTCGCCAGAAGCTCTCGCAAGCGAGTTATTTGACCACCGTGGACTGACGCGAGGTGAGTTGCAGCGCATCCGCTCACTGCGCTCGATGGAGCTAGGGCGCAGAAGTGGAGGACACGAGGAGGTGACGATGGTCGCGCTCGTGAATGACCAGTTCGTCGCATTCTCCTGGATGGTGACCACATCGGCTGCACTCGTTACGACATCGGCCTTGACTGTACCCAACTTCGTGCGCCGCCGCTGCGATGCGACATTACCTCTTGCTCGTCAGGAGAAACGTACCACTCCCCATTTCCCTCCCCATGTGGCATACTTCGTGAGCCGTGCTGACTGCTGAACAACGCCGATCGCGAGCT